>JBKEAX010000576.1:0-17724 GCA_047972825.1 Hyphomicrobiaceae bacterium
GGCTTCTTCAGGCGGGAAGCAGT
This sequence comes from Hyphomicrobiaceae bacterium, assembly GCA_047972825.1. Lineage (GTDB taxonomy): Bacteria > Pseudomonadota > Alphaproteobacteria > Rhizobiales > Hyphomicrobiaceae > JAEUMD01. Next base: position 24 of record JBKEAX010000576.1, read on the forward strand.
TGGCTGAGAGCGCGCTTGAATTCAGAGCCGCCGGACGACCGCAGTGGAACGAACGCCTTATTAAGACTCTTGCATCTGCCCTTTGCCAGAATACAGGCTCGGTGATTGATGCAATCGATTGGGCAAACGACCAGGTGGCATCGGCCGATGAGTTCTTCGATTAATCGGAAGGCATGTTCCTTGCCACCGTCGTGATGATAGAAATCTGCCGATGCTTGCTCGGCTATTGCGCGCAGTTGGTCGATGCTGCCTGTGCGGCCGCCGAGGTAGAGAACGCGCGGTCTTTCACCGCTCGGCAGATCAAGACGGCATGCTATAGCACCAGGGCAGACTTCCGGCGCTTGAAGTGTATCGAGACGAGCCGAGAGGCGCCGACATTGCTCGGCCAGTCGTTCATTGTCACGCCGGTGGTCGTTTAGCTGAGCTTCGGCGAGGCGTGCACGTTGGCGTGCGACGAGAAGCGCCCGGTTGCGTTTGTCGTCGTTGTAGTTGGGTCTGCTACCAGCTAAGTGCGCGCTTGTATTTTCTGAGTTTGATTGGGGCACTACAATCGCCACATTGGAACTCAGTTGAGTAATTTTCTCATCGCGTGCTTTTATCGCGGCCTCGTGCCGGTCTCGTAGACGTGCGAGTTTGGATTCGAGATCTGCGACCTTGGCCTCCAGTTCCGATGCGCGTTCGGCAGTGGTGTGGGTGGTGCGGCCAAGGACGTGACTCAGCATGTGGACTTCGCCAAAGATGTGCTTGCCGAGCTCGTATGGGATGTGGCCGTGTGTCATGAATGCCCAATAGGCGCCTGGAACACGGCCGGCGTCATATTCACGTTGCCAAATCTGCTCAAGTTCAGTGGTGTCGGTGGTGCGCCCGATTTTTCTCAGGATTCCTTCATGCCGCCGATCAAGCAGCCTGTGCACGGCGCGGGGCAGTGGTCCGTCGATCGCAAGATGTGTGACAACGTAGGCGTGCAAATCATAGCCTTTTATGTCGGCTTGCGCGCGCAGGCCTGAGCGCTTGAGTATGAGGAAAAGATCTTGCTGTGACAGACAGGTACCAACGAGTGAGCATTCGAGATTGCCAGTGAGCTGCCAGAGTTTCAGCCGAAACGGTTTTTGTGGCTGCGAATCTACGGGAGTCCGGTCGAGTGCGATTGCTGCGCCTGCGCTTGGATTGATCACATTTGGAAGTGAGGGGCGCTCATCACGCATCGCCGGAGTCTCTACTCGCTCATGCTTGAATCAGGGAAATGGTGGCATGCCGGAGCCTGCTTGACCGTTCTGGGCCCCGAAGCCATTGGTTGTCAGCCAGCAAAGCGGGATCGCTTGCCAGTTTCTAAAACTGTACCTCATAAGTATATAAAAAGAGATGGTGGCGTCAACTGCGATTTGTGCGCCAGTCTTAAAGCGTATTGCTGTTAGGGTCCGGACCCTAAGGCTTGAGGGCCAGGGCTGATGCCCTTGCTTTGCTTGAAGTCTCCGCGGGGGGACGATCAGCGGCCCGCTAGTCGAAATTCAACAGCTGGCGGAACTGGCTCGGAATTCGCCTTCAGGTTTGTAAGGGCCTGGACCCTAACTCGGTATTGCGCGAAGCCGCATCATGGCGGCGATGCCGAAAGCAGGCCCTAACGCCATTAGAGCAATGACTGGCGGCCAACCGACCGCGGCAGCCAACACCGGTGTCGCCTGTACTGTTATGAATGTCAGCGCGAAGCCGAGTGCGGTCTGCAGGGTCATAAGGCTACCAGCCATTTCGCGTGGTGCGTTATCGGCGACAAGCGCGGAGAACTGTGCTGAATCCGGAACAACGCTGATCCCCCACACGATGACAATTGCGAGGGTCAGCCAAACAGGGCCGCCGAACGTCACTGCTGTTGCAAGAGCCGCCGTGCCACTGATTGCCATTGCGACTATCGCCACCTCAGCCTTGCCAACACGATCAGCCACGAGGCCGGCAATGGCACAGGCAACACCTCCTGCGGCAATTGCGATAAAGGCTGTAAGTTTGGCAAGCCCGGTGGCCGATCCGGTGTCGAGCGTTACGGCGTAGGACGCCTGCACTGCCGCTGCGACCCACGCCCACATGGCATAAAGTTCCCACATGTGGCCGAGGTATCCTGCGTAGGCGAGACGCACGCGGCGGTTCGTCCATGCAACCGTGATTGCGCGCGGATCGAACCTCGTTGCCGTCGTATGGAGTGGCCCGAGGCGCAACCAAAATGAGGCGATACCGGCAGTTGTCGCACAGATCGATGCGATAGCAACGGTTATGCGCCAGTCGGCACCTCCGAACAGTGCGATCAAATGGGGCGATGCCGAACCCAGCGTGGTTGCGCCTACGAGAGCGCCGACCAGGAAGCCGCGATCAGTCTGTCCCCAACCGACCGCTATCTTCATTCCGACGGGATAGACACCGGCGAGTAACGCCCCAGTACAGAACCGCGCCGCGATGGCTGTATTTCCGCCTGGCTCGGCGACCAGTAAAAGCGCATTCGTCAACCCTCCAATGATTGCGCTGGCAGCAATGACGCGACGGGGATCGAAGCGGTCAGCAATGCCAAGGATGGCTGATACAAGTGCGCCAACGACGAAGCCGATCTGGACACCGCTTGAAAGTGCAGCCTGTCGGAATGGAGATATTTCCACCTCGCGCAGCATCTCAGGCAAGATTGCAGCAGAAACGAACCAGAGACTTATGGCCGCCACTTGCACCGCCACTAGCAGCAGCAGGGCGTTTCGCTTTTCTTGGCCCAAGGTGTAACTCCCGCGGCGGCTGCCGCGGCCCATGCCCCGGCCCGGGCCAGATAACAAGTTGGGTTGCGGGGAACAAGTGAAAACAACCTTGGTTGTAGGTTGGCTGCTTTTGGAATGCGGCCATTACATGCAGCGTGAAGCGCGGCCGTGTGCGTTTCAGGGGTTGCGCTGCCGCATCAAGCCTGCCTGGCCTCATTGAGGCGATCAGTCGGGCATTTCAACTGATGATGTTATGGCCTCGTTATACACCGCGTTTGTCGTTGAGGTTGATCCTATCGTGCACGTAACGAATAGCACCAGTCATTAATGTGCACTTGGCGGGCCGCCAGATGAAGCCGCAAATCTTACATTCCAAAGTCACACGCTGCGGCTACATTGCTCCTAGTCGAATTTGATGACTTCGTTTACGCTTAGCGATCAAGGGTGGAAGAAAGCTGTTCTTAGATCGCGTTCACGTTTCAGGGAATTGCGAACGCGTTCTCTTTTCTTTCATTTTGAGCATGTTCTTCACGCCGAACCGCGTACACTTCGGCTGAACATGCTCTAGTGTGAAACCACATATGTCTTGTCATTCGAATGGCTGGCTGGTTGTTCTTTTGTTGGCGGGACATCAATTGGAATTGTGCTGGCACCACGTGACTGTTTTTCCGATATTGAGAATACGCAATCGGCACTGGCAGATCCGGGTGCTGGCGACGCCGAGGGTGTTGCCTGAATACTTGTTTTACCCTTGTATGCAGACGCAATTTCTTAATTATGTGTTCTCCAGTCGAGGAACTATCGCATGATTGATCAGACGTTCGTTGAGCTGTCTCGATGGCAGTTTGCATCTGTAGCAATGTATCATTTCCTGTTTGTTCCTTTGACGCTCGGCTTGTCATGGATCCTAGTCATCATGGAGTCCGTCTTTGTCATGACGGGCAAAGAGATCTACCGGGACATGGCAAGGTTCTGGGGCAAGTTATTTGCAATAAATTTTGCCTTGGGCGTTACGACTGGTCTGACGATGGAATTCCAGTTTGGAACCAATTGGGCTTATTTTGCGCATTATGTCGGGGATGTTTTTGGAGCGCCTTTAGCGATCGAAGGCTTAATGGCGTTTTTCCTCGAGTCTACATTCGTTGGGCTAATGGTTCTCGGTTGGGATAAATTATCCAAGCGTCAGCATTTGGCGGTGACGTTTTTAACAGCATTTGGCACGAACATGTCTGCCTTGTGGATTTTGGTTGCCAACGGTTGGATGCAAAACCCGGTCGGTGCTGAATTCTCTGCCGAAACGATGCGGATGGAGATGGTGAGCTTTGCTGAGGTTTTTTTTAATCCGGTTGCGCAGGTGAAGTTCATTCATACGGTGGCGGCGGGCTACGTTGCTGGCTCGATGTTCGTTTTAGGGATCTCTGCCTGGTACATTCTCAAGGGCCGCGACTTGGCGTTTGCAAAGCGTTCCTTCGCGGTGGCAACCGGTTTCGGACTTGCCTCCGCGCTGTCTGTCATCGTTCTGGGTGACGAGTCGGGTTACGAACTCGGCGACGTGCAGAAAATGAAGCTTGCGACTATCGAGGCGGAATGGCACACGCAGGAGCCGCCTGCCAGTTTCAATTTGATTGCTGTTCCCAACCATGAAGAACGAAAAAACTTCTATGAGTTCAAGGTGCCCTGGGTGCTGGGGCTTATCGCGACACGATCGGTCGACAAGAAAGTATCAGGGATCGACGAATTGGTTGCACGTGCCGAAACGCGCATTCGATCTGGCCGGATTGCTGGGGTCGCACTGACCAAGATGCGCAATGGCGACAAGTCTCCCGAAGTGGTTCAGGCATTCGAGGAACACAAGAAAGACCTTGGTTACGGCATGCTCTTGAGACGCTATGTATCGGATCTCAGCACCGCATCGGAGGAGGATATCAAAAAGGCGTCCTGGGATAGTGTCCCCTATGTGCCCTACATGTTCTGGACGTTCCGCATCATGGTGGGTGTCGGCTTCTATATGCTTTTGTTGTTTGGTGCCGGGTTCTATTTTCTGGCGTCAGGAACGCTGGATCGTCAGCGCTGGCTTTTGAAAATTGCGGTCTTTTCCATCCCGCTTCCTTGGATTGCTATAGAAGCCGGTTGGTTTGTTGCCGAATATGGACGCCAACCGTGGGCCATTGGTGAGATCCTGCCAACATTTCTTGCAACATCCGCGCTGACCACCACGGATTTGATCTTTTCGATCAGCGCCTACGTTATCTTCTACACGGTTCTGCTGATTATAGAGATGTATCTGATGTTCAAGTTTGCGCGGCTCGGGCCGAGTTCGCTCCATACCGGGCGCTACTATCATGAGCGCAACGAACATCGCGGCGCACGATTTAGCCCTGCCGAGTAGGGCCAGAAAAGGCGAAAGGAGCATTCCAATGCTGTTGGATTACGAGACTCTCAAGCTGATCTGGTGGCTTTTGATCGGCATTCTTCTCATTGGTTTTGCCGTAACCGACGGCATGGATATGGGCGTGGGCATACTCCTGCCGTTCATGGGGGAGGCTGACGCCGAACGGCGGGTAGTTATCAATGCCATCGCCCCACACTGGGATGGCAACCAGGTTTGGTTCATCACCGCAGGCGGTGCGCTCTTTGCAGCGTGGCCTTCCGTTTACGGGGCCGCGTTCTCGGGTTTCTACTTGGCCATGTTGCTGGTTTTGTCTGCCTTGTTCTTACGCCCAGTGGGATTCGACTACCGATCCAAGCTACAGGATTCGACGTGGCGTAATGCATGGGATTGGGCCCTGTTCGTTGGTGGTTTTGTTCCCGCATTGGTGTTCGGTGTTGTGTTCGGCAACCTCATTCAGGGGGTACCATTTCACTTCAACGAGTTTCTTCAGCCAATATACGAACAATCCTTCATCTGGGCTCTTTTGGGTTTACTTAATCCGTTCGCCCTTTTGGCCGGGCTCGTCTCTGTCGCCATGCTGGCAAACCACGGTGCAATCTGGCTGCAGTTGCGCGCCGGCGAGCCTGTAAAGTCCCGCGCGAAACGCGCCGTAGGCCGGCTTGCACCGATCGTATCGATCTTGTTTGCGCTTGCCGGTGTTTGGGTCTTGTTTGGTGTCGATGGTTATCGCATCGTTTCCCAACCACCACTCGATGCAAGTCCCAATCCGCTGGCGAAAGAAGTGGTCCGGGAAACAGGTGCGCTTATGAGCATCTACAGCACGACGCCACTGGCTCTTATTGCGCCTTTACTTGGTCTAGGAATGCCCTGGCTGGCGCGCGTGCTTTCCGCTGGAGATCGCCCGGGCCTGGCATTCTTTACTAGTGGCGTTGGCATAGCAGGTATTATTGCAACAGCCGGGCTGTCCATGTTCCCCTTCATCATGCCTTCCAGCAGCGATCCAAAATCGAGTCTAACAGTGTGGGATGCTACCTCCAGCCATTTGACACTTACGGTCATGTTCTGGGCTGTTGTCGTGCTGCTTCCTATTGTGCTGTCCTACACCATCTGGGCTTACTGGGCGATGTGGGGCAAGGTTACGGTAGAAGACATCGAAGAAAACACGCACAAGGTCTACTGAGTTGGAGCCTTATTGGAGAGTTTCTCGCCCAGTGCGGGTGTGAGCTTTCAAACGACACGGAGATTTCCATGTGGTATTTCGCTTGGATATTGGGATTGACTGCGGCACTTGCGTTCGGTGTCATCAACGTCATGTGGTACGAATTCCAGAACACGTTCGAGGAGGACGAAGGTTCCGGCGCTGAGGGCGAAACTGCTTTAGGCAAAGAGAGAAATATTGGCTGAGGCGGGAACTGCCGAGTCTTTTCTGAAGGCGCAGAAGGCGCACGTTTCCGGCCCGTTGCGCATGACGATCGGAGCTGGGACATGCATTGGTGGCGTTGTCATCGTTCAGGCATGGCTCATTGCCCGCATTGTTTCCGCGGTGCTGTTTGATGGCGCATCGCTGGCAGACATGACTCTCGAACTGGTAGCACTTCCCGTGGTGTTTTTTGCCAGGGCAGGTCTGATCTACGTTTCCGAGATTGCATCCTTTGAAGCGGCAAGCGAGGTGAAGCGGCGGCTGCGTGATGAGCTGTTGCAACACGTGTCACGCTTGGGGCCGATACGTCTGGCAGGACACAAGACGGGTACGTTGGTTTCGACCATTACTGACAGCGTTGAGGCTATACATCCCTACTATGCCCGCTACCTGCCCGCTGTCACGCTTACGGCCATCCTGCCACTTGCAATTCTCATCGTGGTGTTTCCAGCGGATTGGCTTTCGGCGCTCGTCTTCGTCCTTACTGCACCAATGATCCCGCTATTCATGATCCTTATTGGGAAGGGGGCTGAAGCCAAGAATCAGCGGCAATGGTCCACATTGATGCGGATGTCAGGTCACCTTCTCGATGCCATCAAGGGACTTCCAACGCTGAAACTCTTCAACGCCAGCCGCCGCGAGGCCGAGATCGTTTCTGCGATGGCCGAGGGATATCGGCGTGACACCATGGCCGTTCTGCGCGTTGCGTTTCTTTCGTCACTTGCGCTTGAGTTCTTTGCGACAGTTTCAATTGCAATGATTGCCGTTCTGATTGGATTCCGCCTGCTATGGGGGGAGATGACATTTTTCAGCGGTTTTTTCGTATTGCTTCTGGCGCCGGAGTTCTATGCGCCGCTGCGGTCGCTGGGCGCGCACTACCATGCGAGGATGGAAGCGATTGGTGCGGTCGACAAGATTGTGGCGCTCTTGGCTTTGTCTGCGGATAACGAGCCCCCGATAGAGCCAGTACAGGTGAAGTCATGGGGTGCTCCGCGTATACAGTTCGAAAACATCACTATCGAATTTGAAGACGGCCGACGTGGCCTGGATGACATCAGTTTTGTTATTGAGCCGGGTGAGCGTGTTGCGCTGGTGGGCCCAAGTGGTGCAGGCAAAACAACAGTTCTCAACCTTCTTCTTGGTTTTGTGACGCCAAGCTCCGGTAGAATTCTGATCAATGGCAGGCCAATGCAAGAGTATGACATTGCAGATTGGCGCCGCCATATCTCTTGGACGCCGCAACGGCCGCATATTTTCGGCATGAGCGTTGGCGACAATATAGCCATGGCGGAAAGCCATGACGTTGCGACCGATACGAATGGCGTCATGGCAGTTGTGCGGGAGGCAAGCGCTGAAGCGCTAATTGAGCGATTGCCGCATGGACTCGCTACAATACCAGCGGAGAATGGCGCGGATCTGTCAGGTGGTGAAGTGCAGCGTATTGCCCTTGCACGTGCATTCCACCGGCAACCTGTGCTCGTGCTTATGGATGAGCCTACAGCGCATCTAGATCCTGTAACTGAGCGTGGCATCCTTTCAGCAACAGAACGGCTTTTGAATGGTCGCACCTCAATCACTGCGGCGCACAGATTGGAGACCGTGAAGCGAGCAGATCGCATTTTTGTACTTAAGAAAGGACGGTTGGTTGAGCAGGGCAAGCATGCTGCACTTATGAAAACTGGTGGCCTCTATTGCGATCTTGTACGACGCGCTGCGGCGGAGGATTGAGCCGATGGCACTCATGCTGCGTTTGACAAGACTTATGTGGCCGGTGCGGTGGATGATGGTTCTATCGATTGTACTGTCCCTGCTTGCAATGCTGGCGAATATCGGTTTGCTTGCAGTTTCGGGGTGGTTCATTGCTGCAATGGGTCTTGCCGGCGTTGCTGGTGCGACAATGAACTATTTCACGCCTGCTGCTATCATCCGCGCGTTTGCAATCGTGCGTACGGGGGGGCGTTATGCTGAGCGTGTCATCAGCCACGAAGCAACGTTTCGTATTCTTTCCGGGCTGCGGAGGTGGTTTTATGACCGGCTGGAGCCGCTTGCTCCTGCTGCGTTGGGTGAACATTCCAGCGGGGACCTTTTCACAGGCATCAGGAACGACATCGAACGTCTTGAATTAGTGTTCTTGCGAATAATCTCTCCTGTTGTTGTTGCTGTTCTTGCTGGGCTCATCGTGATCAGCGTGTTGACCGCCTATCACGGCTTATCCGCTTTTGCCGTTGGGGTGCTGCTGATTGCAGCGGGGCTTCTGCTGCCCGTTTATACGATGCGGCAGGGTCGATGGCCAAGTCGGGAGTTGACCGCGCTTTCTTCAGAAATGAAGTCATTGCTGGTTGACGGCCTGGAAGGACTTGCCGAACTGCAGCTTGCCGGCCGTGATGCAGATTTTCGTAAACGCGTCGTTGTTTTGAGCGAGCGTCAGATTTCAAGCGAGCGGCAACTTGCCAAGCAGCAAGGGGCGGCAGCGGCGGCCATCGTTCTTGCTGCAAACCTGGCTTTGTTTGCGGTGCTATTGTTGATTGTCCCAGAGGTGCAGGATGGAAATTTGGCATCGGCAAAGCTGCCTGCATTGATGTTGCTGGCGTTGGCAAGTTTCGATGCGGTGGCACCGTTGCCGCTTGCGTTCCAGTCTCTGCCTGGAGCTCTGCATTCTGCCAGGCGCTTGTTTGATCTTGCTGATCGTGGGCCCTTGGTCAAGGAGCCTCGCTCGCCCCACCGCATGCCCACCGGTAATGCTGTGCGCTTCGAGAACGTTTCCCTTAGCTATGCGCCGGGGCGTCGGTCGGTACTGAGCAACGTCAGCCTTGAGCTTGCAGAGGGTCGTCGCATCGCGGTGGTAGGCGTAACTGGGGCGGGAAAGTCAAGCCTGATTAATTTGCTTGTGCGGTTCTGGGATCCTTCGGCGGGCAAGATCACGCTAGATGGTGTGCCGATAAATGAATTGGGGTTGGACGCATTACGTGCGCGCATATCCGTTCAACAGCAGCGGCCATATTTCTTTTCGGCGACAGTGCGAGATAACCTTCTGATAGCTCGTCCCGGCGCCACACAGGAACATATCGAGACGGCGACCAGGGCTGCAAAAATCCACAATTTCATCGCGTCGTTGCCGCGTGGTTACGACACATTTATCGGTGCGCACGGTCGGCTTTTGTCCGGCGGGGAAGCGCACAGGCTTGCTGTGGCCAGAGCGCTTCTCAACCCGGCGCCGATACTTGTGTTGGATGAGCCGACCGAAGGACTCGATACGATAACGGCTGCAGAGATGATTTGCGGAATTATGGACTTCGCGCGCGATCGGAGCATTTTATTGATAACGCATCGGGAGACAGGCCTTTTGGCGATGGACGAAATTATAGTTCTTGAGGCGGGACAGGTTGTTGCCAAGGGAAGTTTCGACGAACTTTCACGACCCGCCAGGCCACTCAATGCCATGAAATCTAGGATCGACGAGTTGCCAGCAGAGGATCTATAATTCGATTAATACAGTGCGGATTTTGTTAGGGTTGAGGCCGGTTAGCATAGCAATGAAAAGCGTCACTCTATCAGAGGCATGGACAGGATTGGCTGATTGCCGCAACTGTGCGGTGCGGAGCTCGGTCCTGTTTGCTGGTTTGACCGAGACAGATTTTAGTGAAATGCACCGGCCAATCGACCAGTTCTCTTATGCTGCCGGGACGGAAATATATAGAACAGGTGATCCGGCTCGGATGTTGTTCACGATCAGGTCTGGCCTGGTGAAGCTGACTCGCATTTTGCCGGACGGTAGTCAGCGCATAGTACGCCTTTTGAGAGATAGCGATGTCATGGGGCTGGAGTCCCTTTTGCGTGATGACTATGCCCATAGTGCTGTTGCAATCCAACGATCAGAACTTTGTCGCCTTCCGGTCGAAGCTGTGGAACGCCTATCCAAAAGGAATGCCGTTCTCTATAGAGAGCTGATGTCGCGTTGGCATCGTGCGCTTGGTGAGGCCGATAGGTTCATTGCGGAATTCTCCACCGGAACAGCACGTGGGCGCGTGGCGCGGCTATTGCTATGGCTCGCTGAACGTGATGATGGCCAAACCTGTGAGTTGTTCAGCCGCGAGGATCTGGGCTCCGTTCTGGGGCTGACAACGGAAACGGCAAGCCGAACAATGGCTGAGATGAAGCGCCAGGGGCTCATTGCCGAACCCAAGTCCAATCGTTTTGTGCTGGACATACCTAACCTGACGCGCCTTGCCTCGTAACTTCTCTGAGATTTCAGCTCGGGCTCATGACAGTTCATGCCTGTTGCTTTCCATTGATTGTTGGTCAATCGATACGTGTGGCTTTTGTTGCATGCGCGGTCTTGTTGCTGCGATCACGCCTCATTCTGGAGCAATGTGTGGCAAAAGTTTCGATTGATGTAACATAAGCCATGAAAAGGATGGGCCCACGTGAACATCGTCGTTTTTCAGCATCTTGATGTCGAACACCCTGGTGTACTCCGCGATTTCATGCGGGAGGACGGCATAAGCTGGACTGCAATTGAACTCGATCAAGGTGAAGCAATTCCACAATTGGAGGGCTTCGATGCGATGATCGTAATGGGTGGTCCGCAGGATGTGTGGGAAGAGGACCGTTATGCCTGGCTCAAACCTGAAAAGCAGGCGATTGCGCATTTTGTTCGGGATCTGAAACGGCCTTACCTGGGTATATGCCTGGGGCATCAGTTGCTGGCAGATGCACTTGGCGGAAAGGTTGCGCTTAGCGATAAACCTGAAGTTGGCTTGCTGGAGGTCAAGAGAACGAGCGCCGGTGCTGCCGACCCTTTGTTGGGATCACTTTCCGATCCTATTGGGGTGCTGCAGTGGCATGGTGCCGAAGTGGTTACGCCTCCACAAGGCGCTGAAGTGCTGGCTCATTCACCGGCTTGTGCCGTGCAGGCATTCCGCTACGGTGAGTTTGCCTATGGTCTGCAATTTCACGTCGAAGCCACACGCGACACCGTGGCAGACTGGGCTGCCATTCCGGCATATGCCAGGGCGTTGGAGCGGGCATTGGGTGAGGGTGCCGTCAATCGCCTGGAAAGCGCGGTGTGTGATAGCCTGCCGGTGTTCAACGCGACTGCGCGCCAAGTCTACAATGCCTTCAAGGCAAAGCTTCACGCGGCTGCTGCCTAGGGATCGAACATCTAGACAGTCCGTCGCTACTTTGTTTCCCGATCTTTCACACGGAGGGCAATGGAAGTGATTGCGGTTGCCGCATGGGCAATGCCGTGACATTGCCCATTGCAGCCCGGATAAGAGGCTCAGTGGAGCGGTGTTGATTGGGATAAGTTTGCTGCGCTGCACACCTGCCGGCTGGTCAGTAAAATTCTTATGAAGAAAAAAATTTTCCTCTCAGTTGACGCCGCCAGCGACATTTGGTAGCGTGTTTCATCAACAATTCATCCAGATAAAGCGACGGCAGGAACCCATGTGCGGAATAGTCGGTCTGTTTCTCAAGGATAAGGCGCTTGAGCCCAAGCTCGGTGGCATGGTTTCAACCATGCTTGCCACGATGTGTGAACGTGGTCCGGATTCTGCCGGGTTCGCAGTCTACGGCGGCTCCGGTGACGGCAAGACAAAGATCACGTTGCAGTCAGCTTCTCCGGAGGAGGATTTCGCGGGGCTGCGCGCCGACCTCAAGAACATTACCGGTGTTGAAACCAGTCTTCACGTCAACTCCACTCACGCGGTGTTGACAGTGCCATCGGCAATGGCCGGCGTTGTTCGTGCGGAGCTGCGTGCAAAGCACCCCGGCATACGGGTCATGAGTGTGGGTGAATCCATCGAGATCTATAAAGAGGTGGGCTATCCGACGGACGTTGCCGAACGGTTCGACCTGTCCAGCATGAAGGGATCGCATGCCATTGGGCACACCCGCATGGCAACCGAATCGGCGGTGACGACGCTTGGCGCGCATCCGTTTTCTACCGGAGCAGACCAGTGCCTGGTTCACAACGGGTCACTTTCCAATCATGCCAGCCTGCGCCGCATTTTGAAGCGGGACGGTATTACCTTCGAGACTGAAAACGATACCGAGGTCGCGGCTGCGTATCTCACCTGGCAGATGCAGAAGGGTATGAACCTGGACGATGCTCTCAAGAAGAGCCTCGATGATCTGGACGGGTTCTTCAATTTCGTCGTCGGTACCAAGAGTGGTTTTGGTGTTGTGCGCGATCCGATTGCGTGCAAGCCAGCGGTTATGGCTGAAACCGATCAGTGGGTTGCCTTCGGGTCCGAATACCGTGCGCTGGTCAATCTGCCGGAATTCGACAAGGCGCGTGTCTGGGAGCCTGAACCTGCAACCGTATATTTCTGGGAGCGCTGAGGTATGGTCGAGCAACTCAAGATGAGAGCCTTGGATCTGGCGCAGACATCCTTGCGCGAGTTGAATTCAGAACTGCAGAAGCATGAGGACGGAACCAACGAACTCCCGTTCGAGGTGATTAATCCTCGCGGCGCTCATGCGGTTGCAGTGGGCGTTGATGCACCACTTGCCATCGATGTCCGCGGCAGCGTGGGCTACTACTGCGCCGGTATGAACAAGAAGGCCACCATAACGGTGCACGGTTCGGCCGGCCCCGGCGTCGCCGAGAACATGATGTCTGGCAAGGTGATCGTTAAAGGTGATGCGAGCCAGTATGCGGGCGCGACCGGCCAGGGCGGCTTGCTCGTGATAGAGGGCAATGCTTCTTCCCGCTGTGGCATTTCCATGAAGGGAATCGATATCGTCGTTAAGGGCAATATCGGCCATATGTCGGCGTTCATGGCACAGTCCGGCAGCCTTGTCGTGCTTGGTGATGCTGGCGATGCGCTTGGTGATTCCATCTATGAAGCGAAATTGTACGTGCGTGGCAAGGTGAAGAGCCTGGGGGCCGATTGCATCGAGAAAGAGATGCGGCCAGAGCACCACGATCATTTGACAGCCCTTCTTGAGAAGGCTGGAATTACCGAGGTCACTTCGAAAGACTTCAAGCGCTACGGCTCAGCGCGTAAACTCTATAACTTCAACATAGACAACGTGGATGCTTACTGATGACCTATCACAATCCACCGACCACGCCGCGCCGTTCGTCCAGCTTTGATGATTATACTCTTTCAGAGATTCGTCGTGCTGCAGCGACTGGCATCTACGACATTCGTGGCGGAGGCGCCAAGCGGCGCGTTCCCCATTTCGACGACCTGCTTTTCCTAGGTGCTTCGGTTTCGCGCTATCCCTTGGAAGGCTACCGTGAGAGATGCTCGACGAGCGTGACGCTTGGGACGCGCTTTGCCAAGAAGCCGATTGAGTTGGCAATCCCGATCACGATTGCGGGCATGAGCTTTGGTGCTCTTTCAGCTCAAGCCAAGGAGGCGCTGGGACGCGGTGCGTCATTGGCCGGCACGTCGACGACGACCGGTGATGGCGGCATGACACCGGAAGAGCGCGGGCAATCCAAGACGCTTGTTTATCAATACCTGCCGTCGCGTTACGGCATGAATCCGGATGACCTGCGGAAAGCCGACGCGATTGAAGTTGTCGTTGGGCAGGGCGCCAAGCCGGGTGGCGGCGGCATGCTGCTGGGGCAGAAGATTTCTGATCGGGTGGCGGAAATGCGCAACCTGCCGAAGGGAATCGATCAGCGCTCGGCGTGCCGGCATCCAGACTGGACCGGGCCCGACGATCTGGAAATCAAGATTCTTGAGCTGCGTGAAATCACCGGCTGGGAAAAACCTATCTACGTGAAGGTCGGCGCAACGCGACCCTATTATGATGTGACGCTGGCAGTGAAGGCGGGTGCCGATGTTGTTGTCATCGACGGCATGCAGGGTGGTACGGCTGCGACTCAGGAAGTTTTCATCGAGCATGTTGGAATCCCGACGCTGGCGTGCATCCGGCCGGCGGTCCAAGCGCTGCAGGACATGGGCATGCACCGCAAGGTCCAGTTGATCGTTTCGGGCGGCATTCGCTCCGGCGCAGATGCTGCCAAGGCGCTGGCGCTGGGTGCAGATGCCGTCTCTATTGGTATCGCAGCGTTGGCCGCATTGGGCGACAATGATCCTGTCTGGGAACCAGAGTATCAAAAGCTCGGGACGACGGCGGGCTGCTATGACGATTGGCACGAAGGCCAGGATCCAGCAGGCATCTCGACTCAAGATCCGGAACTTTCGAAGCGCCTTGATCCGGTCAAGGCTGGGCGGCGGCTTGCGAATTACCTGAAGGTCATGACGTTGGAAATCCAAACGGTTGCGCGTGCGGCCGGGCACAATAACATCCACAACCTTGAGCCGGAGGACCTGTGCGCGTTGACAATCGAAGCCGCCGCGATGGCACGCGTGCCGCTGGCGGGAACAAGCTGGATACCAGGAGTTCAGGGCGGTTTTTAACCGCCCTGATTGCGTTAATAGCCGGCAAACGGCAAGCTCAAGGGGAAGCGTTCATGACTTATCAGTCACTTAATTCCACAGCAGGCGAAAGCACCTCAATGTCACTTAATCTAGCGGATTTTGCGAAGGAGCGCGGCATTCGCTACTTCATGATTTCGTTTACGGATCTGTTTGGTGCGCAGCGCGCCAAGTTGGTTCCTGCGGCGGCGATATCAGACATGCAGAAGGATGGTGCGGGGTTTGCTGGTTTTGCTACATGGCTGAACCTGACGCCTGCGGATCCCGACTTGTTTGCGCTTCCTGATGCAAATTCGGTCATTCAATTGCCGTGGCGCAAGGATGTTGCGTGGGTGCCAGCAGACCTCGTGATGGAGGAAAAGGCGGTTGATCAGGCGCCGCGCGTCGTTTTGAAGAACGTCATCGCGCAGGCCGCCAAAGAAGATCTCTACGTCAAGACTGGCGTTGAATGCGAGTTCTTCCTGACCAAGCCATGTGGCACCATGATCTCCGATGATGCCGATACAGCGACCAAGTCGTGTTACGATCAGCAGGCTCTCATGCGCCGCTACGACGTCATCGCTGAAATTTGCGATTGCATGCTGGAATTGGGATGGGCCCCATATCAGAACGACCACGAAGATGCCAACGGCCAGTGGGAAATGAACTGGGATTTCGATGATGCGCTGATTACGGCGGATCGGCATGCGTTCTTCAAGTTCATGGCCAAGTCGATTGCTGAAAAGCACGGGCTTCGTGCGACGTTCATGCCGAAGCCGTTTCTTAATCTGACGGGTAATGGGTGTCACGCGCACATTTCGGTTTGGGACAAGGCTGGCACCGAGAATCGCTTCTATGATAGTGCAGATGAGATGGGGCTGTCGCAGCGTGGCTATCACTTCCTTGGTGGCATCATGCGACATGCCGAAGCGCTGGCAGCAATAACCAATCCGACGGTGAACTCGTATAAGCGGATCAACGCCCCGCGTACTGTTTCAGGAGCTACCTGGGCGCCGAACTCGGTGACCTGGACTGGCAATAACCGCACGCACATGGTTCGTGTTCCTGGCAAGGGCAGATTTGAACTGCGCCTGCCTGACGGCGCGGCCAATCCGTACCTGATGCAGGCGGTGATTATTGGCGCCGGGGTGAGCGGTATACATCACAAGGCCGACCCGGGTAAGCGCCTTGATATTGATATGTATCAAGAGGGGCATACCGTGACGGACGCGCCCAAGCTGCCGCTGAATCTTCTCGATGCCATTCGCAACCTTGAGAGTGACGAAGAACTTACGGGCATATTGGGCAAGGATTTCGTCAGTTCGTACTCCAAGCTGAAACGACGGGAATGGGATGCCTATTCCTCGCACCTGTCGCAGTGGGAACGTGATAATACGCTCGATATTTGATCCCCTTGGTAATCAAGGTGTTGAAAAGAGGCGCTACCTGGATAGGTAGCGCCTCTTTTGCGTTCAGGCGCTCGTGCGATCAAAGGGGCTGGATTTTGGAAATGCGGATTTTACCCGATATGATTGGGGTGGCAGGCATCAACCCGGTGGGGTACTGATATGCCGCTTTAAATCACCAGCGGGATCATCATGCGCACTATGAAGAAAAGCACAAAAGAGAAAACGGCATCAAAAGGCGCGAAACGCTCCTCTGATCTGGCAACTGTTTCTGGGGCGCCGGTGGTTCGCAGTCTGGAGCAGGCGATTGGCAACCACGTTCGCGACTATCGCAAGTCTGCCAACCTGACGGTGACAGAACTTGCGCATGAGGCCAGCATCTCTGCGGGCATGCTTTCGAAGATCGAGAATGGCCAGATTTCAGCGTCGCTTGGTACGCTTCAGGATCTTGCATCGGCGCTCAACCTGCAACTGACAGATTTGTTGAGCGGGCATGAGAAAAGCCGAGGCTGTTCTTTTGTCAAGAAAGGAAGCGGTACGATCATTCGCAGGCGTGGCACGAAGGTCGGACACAACTATCAGCTTTTGGGGCAATCTGTCGGCGGCGATATCGCTTTTGAGCCGTATCTTATTACTCTCACTGATGATGCGGAAACCTACACCGAATTCCGGCACGAGGGCATTGAGTTCCTCCACATGCTGACGGGTGAAATGACTTATGTGCACGGCGATCAAAGCTACCACCTGAAGCCAGGCGACAGCATGCTGTTCGATTCCGCAGAGCTACACGGGCCGAGAGAGTTGATCAAACGGCCGATCAGCTATCTCTCGCTTATCGTTTACGGACGGTGACGTCGGTGGCGCTCCATTTTATTTTGAGCACCTGCACAACCAACCTTTGAAAATTTATCGCGCGGCGCATTTTATGTGCCGCGCATTGTTGTCTACGAGGTCTCGGTAGAACGCTCGCTTCGACCGGGGCTTTTACTGGGGCGGTGTGTAGCGCTGGGCCGTTGCTGCTGCACGCCTATTCCCCCCTATTGGACGCAACACACTTTGGTGCTTTGATTTTCTGCGTGCGGTTATCCCAAAACCGCAACGTACTTTTGTGCGTCGTGCTCTAGCTAGATCCATCGTTTTGTAACGTTCGACCAGGCTGCATTCGCGTTGCGCGAAATGCATGCACGCATGGTGGTTGCCACTGAGATGTGCAACGGGCGAGCGAACGGTTTTCGCACGTGCGATATTGCGATGCGGAGCAAATTTAGTTTTCTTGTCAGGAAAATTGATTGACCTCAAGGCAAAGTCATGCGAGGCTGAATGTCGCATACAACAATCCAAATAAGCGGCAGGAGACCAAGGAGATGCCTACATCTGAA
>JBKEAX010000582.1:0-3502 GCA_047972825.1 Hyphomicrobiaceae bacterium
CGAAAGCCGCATCGGGGGTGTCAGGCTCAAGGCTTCGTCCTTGCCGGAGGCCCGCACGTTCGTCAGTTTTTTGTTTTCGATCACGTTGACGATCAAGTCATTGTCGCGCGTGTGCTGGCCAATAATCATGCCTTCGTACACGCGCGTTTGCGGTGTGATCATGATCGGCCCACGCTCTTGCAGGTAAAAGATCGAATAGGCCGTCGCCTCGCCCACGCCATTGGAAATGAGCACACCCGTGCGCCGTCCCTGGATGTCGCCCTTGAAAGGCGCGTATTCGTGAAACAGGCGGTTCATAACGGCAGTTCCGCGTGTGTCCGATAGAAGTTCGCTCTGATAGCCGAGAAGACCGCGTGTGGGCGCGTGGAAAACCAGCCGCTGCCGGCCGCCGCCCGAGGGCCGCATCTCCATCAGGTCAGCGCGGCGCTCGGAGAGTTTCTGCACCACAGCGCCAGAATGCTCTTCATCGACATCGATGATGACCTCTTCGATTGGCTCCAGACGCTGCCCCGATTCTTCATCCATTTTGTAGACGACGCGCGGCCGCGAGACGGTCAGTTCGAAGCCCTCCCGCCGCATGTTTTCAATAAGGATCGCGAGCTGTAATTCTCCGCGCCCTGCGACATCAAAGGAATCCTTGTCGGGGTTTTCGGTGATGCGGATTGCAATGTTGCGTTCCGCTTCCTTGAGCAGCCGCTCACGGATCACACGCGACTGAACCTTGTCACCTTCCTGGCCGGCAAAAGGACCATCATTGATACGGAATGTCATGGAAAGTGTCGGAGGATCGATCGGATGCGCCGGGATAGGTTCGGTGACCGATGGGTCGCAAAGCGTATCTGCCACCGTAGCCTCCGCCATGCCCGCTATGGCAACGATATCGCCAGCTTCGGCCTGATCCACAGCGGTTCGCTCAAGCCCTCGGAAGGCAAGCACCTTTTGCGCGCGGAAGCTCTCAACAACCTTGCCATCGCGCGACAGCGCCTTGATTTGCTGGTTGGGCTTCACCGTGCCCGACGTGATGCGCCCGGTCAAAATACGGCCCAGGAAGGGATCGGCCTCCAGCGTCGTTGCCAGGATTTGCAGCGGTCCCTCCTCCACTTTTGGCGGCGGAACGTGTTTGACGATAAGCTCAAACATCGGCGTGAGATCGTTCTTGGGACCTTCCGGGTCGGCCGCCATCCATCCATCGCGCCCCGATCCATAAAGCACCGGGAAGTCGAGTTGCTCGTCATTCGCATCAAGGTTGGCAAACAGATCAAAGATCTCGTTGAGGACATCAAGGTGGCGTTCGTCCGGTCGGTCGATCTTGTTGATGGCCACGATCGGTCGCATGCCCAGTTTCAGCGCCTTGGAGACCACGAACTTGGTCTGCGGCAGCGGCCCCTCAGACGCATCGACCAGCACGATGACGCCATCGACCATGTTGAGAATGCGTTCAACCTCGCCGCCGAAGTCCGCGTGGCCAGGCGTATCGACGATGTTGATGCGAATGTTATTCCACTCGACCGACGTGCATTTGGCGAGGATTGTGATTCCCCGTTCACGCTCAATGTCGTTGGAATCCATGGCGCGCTCCGCAACCTTCTGGTTTTCGCGGAACGCACCGGATTGTTTCAAGAGCTGGTCAACCAGCGTTGTCTTGCCGTGGTCGACGTGGGCAATAATGGCAATGTTGCGAAGCTGCATGGGTAACCTGATCTGTGAGCGCCCCCGGTTCGAACTGACGGTAGGCGAAGCTAGGGACACTGCCGAATTATGGCGGCCAAGCTTGTGCGGCGCAATAAGTCGGCTGGGAGGTACCACATCGTTCTGAGTACCGCCAGCGCCGCCTCTGTCACAGGGCGATTGTTGTGGCGATTTTGGTAGATCGAAGGTCGAGATTACCGGCTCAAGCCCGGCTTGCACGCTTCTTGCTCAGAAAAACACCAGATCCACTGAGAAGTTAATATTTGCCCCATACAGGCACAACCGATGAAGACCAGGAACCGGTGCCATGTTTGAACGCACTCGCATAGACAACATGTCTCAAAGCCAAAGCGTGGCCATTCCCGCCGAACTCACACTGGACGATATGTCTGTGCTGAAGGGCGATTTGATGATGCCGGCCACCCGTCCCGTCCACGAGGTTCTGAACGGTCCCGGCGTATTCGTTGAATTCCGTCCCTACGGCAAGGAACCGCAACTGCTGGCCAAAAGCGCCATACGCGGCATTTGCTTCATCAAGGCACAGACGACCGGCCAGTTGTCGCGCACCATCAACGAGAAAGAGAATTTTGACCCGTTCCGTACGCTCGGCCTGTCTCGCAGCGCCAGCCATGCGGACGTACATAAAGCTTACGTCACGCTCGCCAAGACCTATCATCCAGACAGGTTCGCCAATGCTGACTTGCCCAACGAAGTGCGTGATTATCTGGCTGCAAAGGCGCGCCAAATAAATCTGGCCTTCCAAGCCCTGGACACGACGAACCGGGAAGTTGTCCGCCGCGCCCGGCCCGAGAACCAGCCGATTTACGCTTCAACGCCAGTTTGAAGTAGAATGCCGGCGCTAAAGCATGTTCAGCCGAAGTGTACGCGGTTCGGCGTGAAGAACATGCTCCAGATGAAAGAGCATGTTCAGCCGAAGTGTACGCGGTTCGGCGTGAAGAACACCGCGAGAAACAAAAGAAAATAGATCGCGCCCGCGATTCATTCAAAAGTGAACGCGATCTAGGCCACTACAACCCATGTCGTTGATAGATCTGCTTTGCGAGCTGATCTTGCGAAAAGCCCCTGGCTTGCAGTGTCTCGTCGCTCAATTTGCTGAGTGCCTTGAAGTCTGAAGATACGCACACGGCTTTTCGAAAGTCGGAAAAGAAGTCTGCAACGAAATGCAACAAGCTCCAGAAAGAGCCCAACAACGCCAGCCGATCAGTATTGGAAACGACTGCATGATCCATCGTTTTAAGTGAAAGTGCCATGATCATAATCCTTGTTTCGAAGGAGTTCTTGTTGGCTTTCACATAGCAACCCGCCGCCCCAATGAGTACTCTTATAGCCGCAAACCACATATGCATTTGCTGCAGTGCACACGATGAAAATACGTGACAGTTCCGGTGTTTGGCCGACAGGAAACTGCTCCGCACAATGCAGCAGGGGGCATCGGGCTTGCCAGACAGACAACCCCGGTCTGTCTTGGGCCTATTGCTATTGAGGCCGGATCCAAATCCTGATCCGTCACAATGAGCGGAGGCGGGCATTCTGCCGGCAGCGTATTCTGGTAGATAACTGCAGTTGGCGCATCTCTTCCAGCCGTCAACGTCAAAGGGTCAATTTGCACCTTTGCCGTCGTCGGCTCCTACGCTGTTCGTGGTCTCGGTGCCCCGGTGCTCCTCATTATAGTAAAGCTGCGCCAAGAGCTCATCGACATCGGGTCTCGGTTGATTTTCACCGTCCTGACGTTTGCGCTGGCGCGCCTGCTCGCTCTTGGCCGCCCGTGTCGCTCCAGAGGTTTTGAGCCGCC
>JBKEAX010000030.1:0-2241 GCA_047972825.1 Hyphomicrobiaceae bacterium
GATGAACATCGTCGACGATGGCATCGCATCTGAGCGAGAAGTCAGTGAGGTACTCGGCTTCTCGCGGTCTGCATATCAACGATTTCAAAACATTCCTTCAAGCCAAAGAGAACAAAGTGACAGGGATGTCTTGCCCATGGTCATCAGCACGTTTCATCGACATCGAAGACGCTACGGCTCCCGACGCATCGCCGCAGACATGAAGCAGCAAGGGTTTCCGATCGGACGCGAAAGAGCCGCAAAACTACTGCGAATCGCCGGACTATCAGCGATTCAGCCGAAGTCCTTCAAGCCGCGCACAACCGAATGCAGGCACGCGCTGGGCTACAACGATAACCTGTTGCTTGATCAACCTGAACCGACAGGCATCAATCAATTGTGGGTCGGCGACATCACCTAGACCTGAAACAAGCGTGGTCCGTGAGTAAAAATTCGGGAAAAGTTGGAAACCTCTGGTGTTTTCCGGTGTTTATTGCATGAGCGGCGAAAAATAACACGGTCCCCATGGAGGTTTTCAGGTGAAGCAAAGTCTACGTCGGCGACTCGACAGAAAGAAGCGTGAACGAGAGCAGCGAATCAGGAAACAGAAGGAACGTTGGAGGACGCTGCGATGTCCGAAAGTGAAATTGGAGCTAAGTGATCGAGTCAACGCTGTGAACTGCGGTGGCCTGGCAAATGTTCAGATGCTCACGCAGCAGATCGGATTGCCCCAGGCCATCAATCGTGGCTGTCCGATTTTTAAACTGTGTATGCCCTACTCAGAATCCGATCATGTGCTGAACGTGGCATTCAATATTTTTGCCGGCGGTACCTGTCTTGAGCATATTGAACTGCGTCGCAACGACGATGCCTATCTTGGTCTGCTTGGAGCGGACCGCATTCCCGACCCGACCACAGCCGCTGATTTCTGCAGACGATTTGACTCTGCGGATATCGATCGGCTCATGGATGCCATCAATGAATCGCGGCTTCGCGTCTGGCAGCAGCAGCCCGACAGTTTCTTTGACAGAGCCATCATTGAAGGCGACGGCACGATGATAGAGACCTCAGGCGAGAAGAAGGAAGGCATTGGCCTGAATCATAAGAAGCAGTGGGGCTATCAGGTTCTTGCAATAACTCTTGCCAATACTCGCGAACAGCTCTTTCTGAAGAACCGGCCTGGCAACCGCCCTTCCCATGAAGGAGCAGCCGCGTACTTCGACAGGTCGGTCGAACTGTGTCGTCGCGCGGGGTTTCGAAACGTTCGCTTGCGGGGTGATACAGATTTCTCTCAGACCGTCCACCTGGACCGATGGCATAATGATAATGTGGAGTTTGTCTTTGGTTATGACGCCGCGCCGAACCTCGTCAAAATCGCGGAAAACATCGCTAATTCTGCATGGAAACCGCTGCAACGTCCCGCGAAGCCGGGCGGTCAATCGGGAAAGACGCGAGCTCGCCGCCCCAATCATAAGGAGGCATTCGTTGTCGAAAAGGAATACCTCAACCAGATCCTTGAAGACGAGGATGTCGCTGAATTCTCATACCGGCCGACGGCCTGCCGACATTCATATCGCATGATTGTGCTTCGCAAAACGATTCGCGTAATGAAGGGCCAGGCGCTGTTATTCCGCGAGCCGAAGTACTTCTTCTATATTACAAACCTGCCAAAGAACACAATGCCCGCTCATCGCATTGTTCGGGAATCCAATCTGCGCTGTGACCAAGAAAATATATTTGCTCAGGGCAAGGCCATGGGAGCGCTGGCCGCGCCTCTTGACAATATCAACAGTAACTGGGCTTATATGGTGATGGCCATGCTGGCATGGAACCTGAAGTGCTGGATGAGTCTATCACTGAAGCTGGCCGGGAACAGTGCGGCTCGGGAAAAACGAGCGGAACAGAAACGTCGGATGCTGCGAATGGATTTTTCCACGTTCCGCCAGCGGCTGATACATGTTCCGGCGCAGATATTGGAACAGGGCCGCCAGCTGACCTGCCGGCTCCTCCAATGGACTCCATCAACCGAACTGATCGTTCAACTGTATGATTCCGTCAGTATGCCGCTTCGCCACTGACAGTTATACAAGAGCGAATGTCACGTCCGGCATCCGCGCCCGTCCACCAGAAACGCCCAGCATGAAAACCGGTCCGATGCCCGATCCACAATCCAAACCCCGCCCAACGGCTACGCCGAGTCGCTCACGCTGCGCAGCGGAAATTCCCAATTTTCGCCGAAGAGTATGCTTGTTTAAGGACTAG
>JBKEAX010000123.1:0-2979 GCA_047972825.1 Hyphomicrobiaceae bacterium
CTCATTGGCTACCTTCTTCTCGCGCCATTCCTCACCCAGGCCGTGTTCGGGGCCGTATTCGGCGTTATTGCCGGCGTAATGGTCTTCCTCGCACTCGACGAGCTAATGCCCGAGGCCAAACGCTACTCCCAAGGCCATGAAACCGTATACGGCATGGTAACCGGCATGGCGGCACTTGCACTGAGCCTGGTACTTTTCAGATAACCCTCTCCACGCCGCACCCCACCTGCTGCGCATCACTGCCACACCATCCGAGCTATAGTTGAGCCCAATTGACCACAGCCCTTGATCCTGCGGTGACGGATAAGTACCTCGGAGCGTGGAGGTACCATCATGGCCCGACTTGCAAGCTCACACGACGCTTTGAAGCCCCACTACGACGTCATTGTCGTCGGCTCTGGCTATGGTGCCGGCGTCGCCGCATCCCGGCTGTCACGTGCAGGCAAGAAAGTGGCTGTGCTGGAGCGCGGACGCGAGGTCCAGACCGGGGAATTTCCAACACGCTTTCCCGATCTCAAAAACGACATGCAGGTCCGCGGCCGACGGATGTCGAGCGGCCCTCCGACTGCACTGTTCGATGTTCGACTTGGCGATGACATACATATTCTCACCGGCTGCGGCCTGGGCGGCGGCTCGCTCGTCAATGCCGGCGTAGCCTTGCGTCCAGACGCCCGCGTATTCGCAGACGAGGTTTGGCCCGGCCAGATCCGACAAGACGGCCGTCTCGATGAGGGCTTTCGCCGCGCCGAAATGTGGCTTGCGCCTGCCAGCGACCCCCGCGCAAATGAAATGACCAAGTACAAGGCGCTTCAAGCCGCTGGAAACGCCTTTGGCGACACCACGATAGCACCACGCGTGGCCGTCAGCTTTGAAGACCGCATCAACGCCGCTGGCACCCGGCAATTCGCCTGCACACGCTGCGGCGATTGCTGTGGCGGCTGCAATGTCGGCGCCAAGAATACCGTGGCTCTGACGTATCTTCCCGATGCCAAGAACCACGGCGCGGAACTCTTTACCCACATCAAGGTATCCCACGTAACCAGGGACAAGGACGGCCGCTGGCAGGTCGCCTTCACACGCTCAAGCGATGATGGCAAGAGCATACTCCGCCAGGACACAGTCTCCACTGACGTTGTCGTCCTCGGAGCAGGCACGCTAGGTTCCACCGAAATATTGTTACGTTCGCGCGACATGGGGCTCGCACTTTCTGACAAACTCGGAAAGCACTTTTCAGCCAACGGCGACATCATCGCATTCGGCTGGGGCGCCAAACAGGTCATCAACGCGGTCGGTATTGGCCACCCGCCCAAGATCGAAAATCGCGAGATCGGTGCCGCCGTTACTGGCCAGATCGAAATTCACAACACCGAAAACCTGTCGCACCAGCTCACGGTCCAGGAAGGTGCTCTGCCATCAGCCATAGCGCCCGCACTGCCGCTTTTGTTCGTCCCCAACGGCCGCCTGCTCGGCGCACTGAAAAGCCTCATACAGGGCGTCTACAATGGACCGTTCGCGCACCTTCAGACGTTCTTCGCCGTCTCACACGACAGCGCCTCGGGCACGTTTCTGCTTGAAGATGACCGGCTGACCTTGTCTTGGCCGAACGCCAAGGACGAACCGGCCTATCAACGCCTCGATCAAAAGCTGACGGAACTCGTCACGCAATCGGGCGGCAGTTATGTAAAGAACCCGCTGGCAGGAACGATCATGGGTCATCAACCAGCCACCGCACATCCTTTGGGCGGCTGCAGCATGGGATCTGAGCGCGCCCACGGCGTTGTCGATCACAAAGGCCAGGTGTTCGACGCCAGCCCTGGGCGTGGCAGCACCGATGTTCACAAGGGGCTTTACGTTGTTGATGGAGCGGTCATCCCACGCTCGCTTGGGTGCAATCCGCTGTTCACGATCACCGCCCTTGCCGAGCGCAGCCTGATGCACATCGCCACCGACCTGGGTCTGGCATTTGATGCGGCTCCCCGCCAGGCTGCAAACTAAAACCCTGGAGCGATGGTCGCCTTTCACCTATTCGCAGAAAGGCGTGGCGCATGTTTCATGGCCCGTTGTAGTGCACTGTCCCGAATCCGCTAACATCGTAGCCACCCAGCTGCTCAGCATAGTTGCGGAACAAATCCGAACGCCCGAACGCCAATAGCTTTTGCATTGCCGGCTCGAACATCGAACGACGCCAAACCACGAGGTCATAGCGCTCCTCGACCAGTGGCACGAAACCGAGCCGGTATTGCCGCGCCATCGCCTCAATTCCCAGCCCCGCATCGGCACGCCCATCTGCCACAGCCGCCGCAACGTCAGCTTCTGTACGCGCTGGCATTGGAATTAGCGAAATATCGGAAAACTCCATACCAGCGTCGCTCAACAGTCGTTCCAATAGAACAAACGCCCCGGCTTCTCGCTGCCGTCCGATCACGCTGCGGTGCTTCAGCATTTCCACACCATCGAAGTGCAATGGATTGCCAGAAGCAACAATCAACCCCTGACGACGACGAGCCCATTCTATAACCACGACTGGCTGCCCGGCGAGCTGTCGCTGCACATGTCCGACATTCCATGATTTGCCAACAGGCAGATCCCGATCCGCCAAGTGCGTCCCCGATAGCACCGCCTCGGCTTTAGACATGCGTCGCAAACCATCGAGGCTGCCGCCGAATGCAACCGCCAGTCCGGTCTCAGCCTCACGCAGGGCCCAATCGAGCAACGGGTCATGGCTACCGCCAACAATCGGCGGGCGCTCCGCAAGGCTTTCAACACCGCCCTTGAACTCCAGGTTGCGCGCCAGCCAGGCATCAACCAGATCTCTCGGAAACAGCAATTTGCCTGTTGCCCTGACGCACGGGATGCCTCCCTCGGCAACAAGGTCATAGACCTTGCGCTCCTTGAGACGCAGAAGGTCAGCCACCTCCTTAGTCGTCAAATAGGTATGCGGGGCATCGGCCATGGAGCGAGAAATTTTTTATTATGCAC
>JBKEAX010000137.1:0-2075 GCA_047972825.1 Hyphomicrobiaceae bacterium
GAAGGCTTCTTTGCGCGGGTTGCGGGAATTGCGGTGGATTGTGCGTTTGTTGGCTGCACGGGTTCGTAGTCTGCCGTGATGCGCGAGCCGTGTTGTTCGGTCCCGCGGCCTTTCGATTTGCCACGGCCGGCATTGCTCTTCGGTGGCATGTTGGCAGCAGCACCGTACTTGCGCTGCCCTTTATAGCTCCCTGCGCGATCCTCAATCTCACCCTGCCGCGCAAGTGGGTCATCGGCAATTGCCAGTTCGGTTTCCCTGAGGCGCTTGATCTCGTCTCTGAGCCGCGCCGCTTCCTCGAACTCAAGATCCGCTGCCGCCGTCTTCATGCGCTCTTCCATGTTTTCGATGACCGCAGCGAGGTTGTGCCCGACGCCCGCATCTTCCGCGGCAAGACCAACATCGACGGTGACGTGGTCCTGCTCGTAGACGGATTGCAGAACGTCATGAATGTTGCGCTTGATGCTCGCAGGTGTAATGCCGTGCTCGGTATTGTAGGCCAGTTGTTTCTCACGGCGCCGGTTGGTTTCGGCGATGGCGCGCTCCATGGACCCCGTCATCTGGTCGGCATACAAGATGACTCTGCCATCGACATTGCGCGCTGCGCGACCGATGGTCTGAACCAGTGATGTTTCCGAGCGCAGGAAGCCTTCCTTGTCGGCGTCGAGAATGGCCACCAGCGCGCACTCCGGGATATCCAGTCCCTCGCGCAATAGGTTGATGCCGATCAGCACGTCGAAAGCGCCCAGACGCAAGTCGCGGATGATCTCGATGCGCTCCAGCGTCTCAATGTCGGAATGCATGTAGCGAACGCGGATGCCGGACTCATGCATGTATTCGGTGAGATCCTCGGCCATGCGCTTGGTCAGTGTCGTTACCAATGTCCGATAGCCGCCTTTGGCCACCTGCCGGACTTCATCGAGCAGATCGTCAACCTGGGTCTTGGCTGGCCGAATGATGACTTCGGGATCGGTGAGGCCTGTTGGCCGGATGACCTGCTCGGCAAAAACGCCATCGGTTTGTTCCAGCTCCCAGCCACCCGGTGTTGCCGACACGAACACGGTGGCTGGCCGCATGGCGTTCCATTCCTCGAAGCGGAGTGGGCGGTTGTCCATGCAGGACGGCAGCCGGAATCCAAACTCGGCAAGCGTTGCCTTTCGCCGGTAGTCACCACGGAACATGCCGCCAATCTGCGGTACCGTCACGTGGCTTTCGTCCGCAAACACAAGTGCATTGTCGGGCAGATATTCAAATAGCGTTGGCGGTGGCTCACCTGGCGCGCGCCCTGTGAGATAACGCGAATAGTTCTCAATACCCGCGCACGAACCGGTTGCCTCCATCATTTCCATATCGAAGGTGGTGCGCTGGTCGAGGCGCTGCGCTTCCAGCAGCTTGCCTGCATCATAAAGCTCATCGAGTCGCGTCTTCAGCTCCGACTTGATCGACTTGATCGCTTGCTGCAGCGTCGGTTTCGGCGTGACATAGTGCGAGTTGGCATAGATTTTCACCAGCTCCAGCTCGTCAGACTTCTGTCCCGTCAGCGGATCGAACTCCGTGATCGATTCGATCTCATCACCAAACATGGAAAAGCGCCACGCGCGGTCCTCAAGGTGGGCGGGGAACAGTTCGACGGTGTCACCGCGAACGCGGAAGGTGCCGCGCTGGAAGCCGTGATCGTTGCGCCGGTAATGCAGGGCGACGAGGTCCGCCAGCAACTGGTCGCGCGACAACCGCTCGCCAACCTTCACCGCGAACGTCATCGCCGTATAGGTTTCAACAGAACCAATACCGTAGATGCACGATACCGATGCAACGATAATCACGTCATCGCGCTCCAGCAGCGCGCGAGTTGCGGCATGGCGCAATCTGTCGATTTGCTCGTTGATCGAGGATTCTTTCTCGATGTAGGTGTCGGTGCGCGGAACGTAGGCTTCGGGCTGGTAGTAATCGTAGTAGGAGACGAAATACTCCACCGCGTTGTTGGGAAAGAAGCTCTTGAACTCGCCGTAGAGCTGCGCGGCAAGCGTCTTGTTTGGCGCCAGAACCAGGGCAGGGCGCTGCGTTTGCGCAATGATGTT
>JBKEAX010000243.1:0-8677 GCA_047972825.1 Hyphomicrobiaceae bacterium
GCAACATAGTCCGCAACCAGCCGGGCACGGCGCCTCTCCTGGAGACCTTCAGCAGCGGCCTGCCAGTTTTTCGGCATGGCGCCGGGGTCGGCAAAGCAGCACTCGAACAGATCCTGAACCACAGTTTCAGCGTCACGCATCACCCGCATGACCTTTTCGTGCCGGTAGACCCGGTCGAACATCATTTTCTTCAGCGCACCCAGATTTTCAGCCAAGCCGTCCGAAAAGATGACCGTAGGCCGGCCTGCCTTGCGAATCTCGTCGGGAGAGACTGGTTCAATCCGGGCCAGATTGCGCCGCGCCTGGGTAACGATGTCGGCAATCATGGTGGTGATGTTGCGGCGGGTGGTCTCGTAGATGAGCCGGCCGTTCACGCCATCTTCCCGAATGGTCAACCCATCAACCGTTGGGCCAATGAGCGGCATGTCCGCCAGCGCCGGAAAATCCAGCAATCCTGCGCGTAATGCATCATCAATATCGTGGTTTATGTAGGCGATGTCGTCGGCAAAGGCAGCCGCCTGCGCCTCTCCCGAAGCATGCGTGCCCGGCTCCAGGTCGGACCAGGCGGACAGACCTGCCAAAACCTTGGCAACCGCACCATTTGCCTCAGTGACCGGACCATTGTGCTTGGCCAAGCCTTCAAGCGTTTCCCACGTCAGGTTCAGCCCATCAAATCCCTGATATTTCCGCTCCAGCCGGATGACAATCCTGAGGCTCTGGGCATTGTGATCAAAACCACCGTAGCGCGACATTGCCGCATCCAGCGCGCGTTCACCAGCATGTCCGAATGGCGGGTGGCCCAAGTCATGGGCAAGCGCCAGAACCTCTGCGAGATCCTCGTCAAGACGGAGTTGGCGCGCGATGGTCCGGGCAATCTGCGCGACTTCAAGCGAATGTGTCAGGCGGGTGCGGTAATGGTCGCCCTCGTGATAGATGAAAACCTGCGTCTTGTGCGTCAGGCGGCGAAACGGTGTCGCATGGATGACCCTGTCGCGATCCCGCTGGAACGGGCTTCTCGTCGGGCACTCAGGCTCTTCATGGCAGCGCCCGCGGCTCACAATCGAACTTGCCGCATAACAAGCCAGCGAGCGCTCACCAGGCCTCAGGCCCTCGCCATACCCCTTGCCGTCAGGCTTCAGCAACTTGCCCTCTTATCCGTTAAATCCTGGGTTCATGTTAAGCTGACCCCTTGAGTCCGACCCCAAGTAATCCTCAGCCGTTTTGTGGGTTTTCTCGTGATCTGGTCAGTTTGACTTCGTACTGCGTCTTCTTATGTTCCTATTCATGATTCAATGCGAGCAGCAACCACAGAGCGCCAGAAATATGCCGCCTTTGAGCTGCCAAAGCCCTGGAGGGCCTACATGAGCACGGATACCACTGCTGATGCGCCATCTGTGGCCCTGAGTGAAAGCGCGGCTAGGCGCATCGCCGAGATCGTGGCAGACGAACCGTCGGCGAAAGTCCTGCGTATCAGCGTCGAGGGCGGCGGCTGTTCCGGCTTTCAATACAAATTCGACCTCATCGATAATGCCTCCGAGGAGGATTTGATTTTGGAGCGGGCCGGCGCGATGGTCGCGATTGACCCGGTCTCGCTACAATTTCTTGGCGGTTCGGAAATTGATTTTGTCGATGACCTGATGGGCGCCCAGTTCAAGATCAACAACCCGAACGCAACGGCATCGTGCGGCTGCGGCACCAGCTTCTCGATTTAGCCGTTGAAGCCACACCCATGAAGATCGCAACCTGGAACATCAATGGCGTCAAGGCCCGCCTCGAAACGGCTTTGACCTGGCTGCAGGCAGCCGGACCAGATGTCGTCTGCCTGCAAGAGATAAAGAGTATCGACGAAAACTTCCCCAGGGAAGCGTTCGAAGAACTCGGCTATACCGTCGCAACACACGGACAGAAAAGTTTTAACGGTGTCGCCATACTTTCGAAGCGCGGCCTGGATGACGTGCGCCCACGCCTTCCCGGTGACGACGACGATGAACAGGCGCGCTATCTTGAAGCTGACATTGCTGGCGATAATGGCGTCGTGACTGTCGCATCAATCTATCTGCCCAACGGTAATCCCATCGGCACCGAAAAATTCCCCTACAAACTTCGCTGGATGGAGCGGCTTGAAGCACACGCGCGCGCGCGTCTTTCTCTGGAAATGCCTCTCGTTCTTGCTGGCGACTACAACGTCATTCCCGAACCTCTCGACGCCAAGACACCTAAAGCCTGGATCGACGATGCGCTTTATCAACCCGAAAGCCGTTCGGCATTTCGCGCCCTATGCGCACTTGGCTTCACCGATGCGGTGCGCGCCTGTTATCCCACTGACGACACCTACACCTTCTGGGATTACCAGGCGGGTGCGTGGAACAAAAACAACGGCATCCGCATCGACCACTTGATGCTATCACCGCAAGCCGCTGATCGGCTGACCGCTGCTGGTATCGACCGCGAAACGCGCGGCTGGGAAAAGCCATCGGACCATGTGCCGGTGTGGATAGAACTGGCGGTTTAGAGCATGTTTAGCTGAAGTGTTCAGCGGTTCAGCGGTTCAGCGTGAAAAACATGCTCAAGGCAAAAGAAAATAGAGCGCGTGCGCAATACCGTGAAAAGTGAATGCGCTCTAGACGCCGCCTACGCCCGCACAGCGCTTTGTTGCCCGGCCACGAGTGCGAGAACACGGCCATCACCCGCGGGCCGTTTTGAAGTTAGCGGCGATCCCGGGCGACAGGATAAGTCGTATCCACATTACGCAACGCATTAAAGTCGGGGCTCAGCGCCGCGTCGTGGTCGTTTCCGCTGCCTGCATCATCGCCACGATTACCGCGCACCAGACCGGAAACGCCCCGGCCTCCAACCACATCGCTATGGACAAACCCTACCGCCGGCGCGGCCGCCTCATGGGTTGATGGCTCATGCCCGGGATTGTCAGCAATGATCGGCATCTTATCGGTTGAGATACCGAAATTGAGCGGCACGGTTTCACCATTTGCACAGGCCCGTTCGGGCCTGGCGCTCAGTAAATCGAGCCCACTATTTACCTCCGTGGCAGGCGGCCTTCCATACCGGCTGTCCCATTGTGCAACCATACCGCCGACCTGCTTGCGAACGCCTTGGGAAGCGCCGCAATAGATGTTCTGATATATATCCTCGATCCAAACGCGCTCAGTGCCAGGTGCATTCTTGACCGCAACCGAAATCAGCGCCAGTGCGCGCACCTGATCCTGGCCCATGAACTTGCCCCGCCAATACAGATCGGCAAGGAATGCCTGCGCGCCAGCATGGCCATTCTGCGACAGAATCGACAGCCAGTGCTTGCCGCTGGCCACATCACTTGGCACGCCTTCGCCATGGAGTTGCAGCTTGGCCAACTCAAACTGCGCATCCTCGTCGTTAAAGAAGATGGCTGCGTGATGCAGGTATTCGCCAGCGCGTTTTGCATTCGGCTTGAGGCCAAGCTCGGGCAGTCCTCGACGCACATATCCAGCAAGCGCCGTCAAAGCCTTGGCGACAAATGGCGCACGGCGATCATCGTCAGGATCGACATCGGCGTAATCGTTGGCCAGTTGCTGATAGAGGAAATAAGCCTTGGCGTGATCGGTATGCGCACTCTGGTTATCCGCATAGATCCGAGCCAGGTAGAAGCGCGCCAGAAACAAATTCTTGGCGGCAGCCACCTCAAGAGCCGGGATCGCCATTTCATAATAGCCGCCGGCATAGGCACCGATGCCCTGCTTCAGGGCGTCTTCTGGCGAACGAAACTGCGTGGTAGCGGCCCCGGCTGAAACCGGTGCCGCCGCCAACAGAGCAGCAACTGTCAGACCAATGGTCTGCCTAAATATCCGCATAACAGACGACTTCCGCCTTTCCGCCAGCATGTGTGACCGCCCCTTTGCGCGCCGGACCTACCTGGTCAGCGTATTTGCGCAGCACACCGCTTTGATAGGGATTATCCGGTGCCTTCCAGACCTTTTTGCGGCGCTCCAGCTCAGCTGCGTCGATTTCCACGTCGAGAGTGCCATTTTCGGCATCAATTGCGATTATGTCGCCATTTTGCAAAAGCCCGATTGGGCCGCCGACGGCTGCTTCCGGTCCTACATGGCCGATACAAAATCCGCGCGTGGCACCGGAGAATCGACCGTCCGTTATCAGTGCAACCTTGTCACCTACCCCCTGGCCGTACAATGCGGCCGTGGTGGACAGCATTTCGCGCATGCCTGGCCCGCCCTTTGGCCCTTCGTAGCGAATCACAATGACGTCGCCATCACTGTACTGCTTGGCTTCGACCGCCTTGAACGCATCTTCCTCGCAATCGAAGCAGCGCGCCGGTCCACGGAACTTGAGGTTCTTCAGGCCCGCAACCTTGACGATGGCACCATCAGGCGCAAGCGAGCCCTGCAGACCGACAACGCCACCAGTTGGGGTAATGGGGCTGGAAACCGGATAAACGACTTTCTGATCGTCGTTGAACACGACGTCCTTGAGGTTTTCCTCAATGGTCTTGCCGGTGACAGTCATACAGTCGCCGTGGAGGTAACCGCCTTCCAGCAGTGCTTTCAGGATCTGCGGCACGCCGCCAATGTCATAGACATCCTTGGCGACGAACTGGCCGCCTGGTTTCAGATCGGCGATGTACGGCGTCTTCTTGAAGATTGCCGCGACGTCGAACAGATCGAAGTCAATGCCAACTTCATGCGCCATGGCCGGCAAGTGCAGCGCACCGTTGGTCGACCCACCGGTTGCGGCAATGACCGTGGCGGCATTCTCGAAGGCCTTAATCGTACAGATGTCACGCGGCCGAATGCCGTCTGCAAGAAGCCGCATGACGGCCTTGCCGCTTGCCGCGGCATAAGCGTCGCGGCTTTCATAGGGCGCGGGCGCTCCGGCAGAGCCAGGCAGAGCCAAGCCGATCGCTTCGGACACGCAGGCCATGGTGTTTGCAGTGAACTGGCCGCCGCAGGATCCCGCGGACGGGCACGCGACACACTCCAGTTCGTGAAGTTCGTCATCCGACATACGGCCAGAAGAATGCATGCCGACGCCCTCAAACACATCCACGACCGTTACATCTTTGCCTTTGAACCGGCCGGGGAGGATAGAGCCGCCATACATGAACACACTTGGCACGTTGAGACGCAGCATGCTCATCATGATACCGGGCAGTGACTTATCGCATCCGGCAATGCCGACCATCGCGTCATAGCAATGACCGCGCATGGTCAGTTCGATCGAATCTGCAATCACCTCTCTGCTGACCAGCGAAGACTTCATGCCTTGGTGGCCCATGGCGATACCGTCTGTAACCGTGATGGTGCAGAATTCACGCGGCGTGCCGCCACCCTCGTCAACACCAGCCTTCGCCGACTGCGCCTGCCGCATCAATGAAATGTTGCACGGCGCAGCTTCATTCCAGCAGGAAACGACGCCGACGAAGGGACGATTGATCTGCTCTTCAGTCAGGCCCATCGCGTAGTAATAGGAGCGGTGCGGCGCGCGGGAAGGTCCCACCGTCACATGGCGGCTTGGCAATTTTGATTTGTCGAACGTCTTGGCGTCCATTGTTTCATTTCCTTTCGGCTTCGTCGCAGTACTTTTGTCCCCAGCCGCACGGCTGCCAGGCCAATCCGGCGCACTTTATTGCGCCCGCCGGTTTCACTCAATAAAGCCGAAAGTCCTTCCGCCGCAGTCGTGTATGCAATTCAATCCTGCAGTGTTTTTATTGCGTTCGGTACTCCCACCAAAACGCTACACTTTTCGAATCGATAGTGAGATTTACATCGCGCTCATACAGGCCGTCCGTTGCGGAGGCATGCATTCCCGCTTACCGCCATTTGGCTGCACACTTAGCGCAGTTTGTGGCTCAAACGAGGCACTACATCTGATTTAGCGTGTCTCTGACGACACAGTTAACAGTTCGTTCGGCAAACTATTGAATTTTTCTGGTTTGCGCGCGAGCCAAGCCGTGTGGACACCTCCTGAGCACCGATCCAGGTCGTTTTTTGGCCAATTGAACAAATTAATGGTTCGGGCACGAACTAACCTGCAACACACCCAAGGCTCACCCTCACCGCATGGCCGGATGCGGTGCCGTAGGATCCTCTGTATTTCTCAGAAGCGACACCGCACTAATCCGATTTCATGTGATCCCGATCGTCAGACAACCCTGGTCGTTCGACCAAAATGTGATATTTGCCGATCGGAATTTCTGGGGGCTTGATGGAAATGTACTGGAATGAATGAAGATTATTTTGCGACGCCTAGCTTCGCCCCCAGTTCAACAGCATACCCCCTTGCAATCTCGTGGTTGCCGCCGATCGGGCTCGTCGGTTTGTCCGTCTATAACTTCAATATGCGGATCCTGACGCTTGGTTTTTATCACTTCTGGGGCAAGACAGAGGTTCGCCAGCGCATCTGGTCTGCCATGCGGATCGAGGGTGAACCACTTGCGTACACCGGCACGGGGCGGGAGCTACTGATCGGATTTCTATTTGTCTTCGCTATAATCCTGCTACCGGTCATGCTGAGCATGTACGGTGTAATAATCATGTTCGGACCCGAATCGACGGAATTCAGGGCCTATCAGATCGCACTATACGCGGCCTTCATTTTCCTGAGCGGAATCGCAATCTTTCGAGCCCAACGCTACCGTCTCAACCGAACGACTTGGCGCGGCATCAGGGCGGGTTTGGACGGCAACTCATTGCGTTACGGATGGACCTACTTCTGGACGCTATTGCTGATGCCATTGACGCTCGGTTGGATTGGGCCATGGCGGCAAACGCTTCTGCAAAAAATAATCACCACGAACATGCGCTACGGAGACCGCTATTTCCGTTTCTCGGGCAGCTCTGGGCCACTTTACAAATCTTATGCCGTGTTCTGGATCCTGCTCGTCGTGCTCGCTGGGGCACTTTTTTTCGTCATCGGTAACGCCTGGGTTGATTTTTACACTGTGATGAAGGCTGAAGGGCGGCCAACGCACCTGTCTTCGCAACGGGTGCTCGCAGCCATCGCATTCGTCTATGGCGGGTTGTTTCTTTTCGGGCTCGTCTACATGGTGCTTTCATCATGGTACCGGGCTGCGATGATGCGCCACTTCGCGTCC
Source organism: Hyphomicrobiaceae bacterium (assembly GCA_047972825.1). Classification (GTDB taxonomy): domain Bacteria; phylum Pseudomonadota; class Alphaproteobacteria; order Rhizobiales; family Hyphomicrobiaceae; genus JAEUMD01. The sequence continues at coordinate 7,103 of JBKEAX010000243.1, forward strand.
TATACCCATCTTGAAGGTCTCACATTTCGTTCAACCGTCACCGCACGTGGGTTGCTGTGGATTGCGCTAACCAACTATCTCCTGCTCTTTTTCGGCGCTATCCTAGCCACACTGGCCGTGGCGGTCATCGGTGCGGCGGCGTTTTTGGGATTGGCTAATTATGGCATTGATCCACTCGGGATCACGACAGCACAATCACCTGCGCAAGTCATTGTTGCAGCATCTGGTCTAATCACCTTCATATTCATTCTGGCACTGGGCATGATGCTTCCTGTGACAAATGCGAGGCATACCGGCTATCTGGTGCGTAAGCTGGACACGAACGGAACAATCGACCTTGCCGCAGTTTCCGCTGGTCAGGCACAAGACATCAAACGCGGTGAGGGGTTGGCACAGGCCTTCGATATCGATGCCCTATAATTCAACGAACCAAACACAGCCCCATTCACCGATGGGCGCCTTCTACGAAGCGCGTTTCTCGGACGGCAAATCGGCAGCAGCCGAGGATGCACGCGTTGCCATGTCGCCGCGAGGTTTGGTAATTCGGCAGGCAAGCGGTGCCGCAGACTTGATCTGGCCATACGGTGCTTTGACGACAGCCGAACCGTTGAGCCTTCATGCTGTGGACGCGCAGGTCGGCTACACGTATCAGCCTGGCGCCAGCCTGTTCGTTCCCAATGGTCGTTTCGCCCGCGAGCTTGCCAAGTCGGCACCACACCTGACGACGAGAGCGACACGTCGGCGTGCCGCCGCACCATGGCTGTGGGCAACCGCCTGCACGATCCTGGCCATAGCGCTCATTTCAATGTCGAACTTCTCACCCGCAAGAGCGATTGCAGGTTTGATGCCTGAGCGACTGCGCCAGTCACTAGGCGAGCAGACAATTGCCACCATCGCCCGCGACCGCCAGGTGTGCGACCGCCCTGAAGGGCGAAAAGCCGTGGAAGCTTTGACCGCACGGCTTGCAGGCAATGATGCTGAAAGCAGCCAATTCGAAGTCATCGTGGTCGACTGGAAACTGGTGAACGCTTTCGCCACTCCCGGCAATAAGATCCTGATGACCAGCGGTCTCATCCGCCAGGCCGAGAGCCCCGACGAAGTTGCTGGCGTTCTGGCACACGAGCTTGGACACGTCCGCCTTTTGCATCCCGAAACATCGCTCGTGCGGGTGATGGGCATGTCGGCGGCAGTCGAACTGCTGCTGGGTGGCGGCAGTGGAACTCTTGCAAACATCGGCGTTCTGCTCACCCAGCTCTCCTACACCCGGCAGGCTGAGGTGGAAGCTGACGAATCCGCACTTGAAACGCTCAAGTCAGCGGGCATTTCTGCCCAGGGCTTCGCCGACTTTTTCCGCCGCGTTGAAGGCAAGGTGAAAGAAGCAGGCAAAGCAGGTAAAGACGACGAGACATCATCGCATGTCGGCGGCAGCGTTCTGGACATGTTGCGTACCCATCCGCGCACTCTCGACCGCATTCGCAGCATCGAAGCGGCTGGAGCCTATGAAGCAACAAGTGCACTGACACCAGAACAATGGCGCGCGCTCTTGGCAATCTGCGACAGCGATCAGAACTGAAC
>JBKEAX010000259.1:0-1629 GCA_047972825.1 Hyphomicrobiaceae bacterium
ATCTCCCGTCATGCAGGTCTTGCCTCCCAGTATATAGGTGTGAGCCTTCTCTCCCGGTTTTCCAGCCCCGATGATTTCAGGCCTATAAGGCACTTCCAGCACGTCAGGCATATGTGTCGAAGCCGAGGTGTCGAGTATTGCGATTTCATCGGGGCCATTGCGCATGGTGTCGAGCACCGTCGAGACGAGATAACCGGTATCAACGACGAGACCTGCGCCGGGCTCCAGAATGACTTCGAGGTGCGGGAATGCGGAACGAAATGTTTTCAGCGCGGTAATCAGATTGCCAACGTCGTAGCCGGGCTTGTTTATGAAATGCCCGCCACCGAAATTCACCGCCTTCACGCGACGAAGATAATCCGCAAATGTCCTGGTGACATGTTCGATTAAACCAACAGACCCCTCGTCTGTAGCTTCACAAAGGGCATGGGTGTGAAACGTATGGATGTCTTCCCAGGGCAGGTTGTCGAGTTGATCGACTGGCGTGCCAAAGCGTGAGCCGGGCGCGCAGGGATTGTAGAGATCACCGCCAAGCGTAGCCATGGAGAAGCCAGGGTTGACACGAATGCCAGCCTGCTTTCCTGCCGCTTTCACTACAGGCAGATAACGCGCGATCTGAGACGGCGTGTTGAAATAGATATGATCGGCGATCCCGGTCAATTCACCCAATTCGCCATCTGAATAGGCTGGTGCGTAAACGTGCACCTCCTTGCCGAACTCCTCGCGTCCAAGCCTTGCCTCATAGAGCCCGCTCGCAGTCGTTCCATCAAGCGTTCCGCGCATGTGAGCGAAGGCTTCGGGCATCGCCCAAGCTTTTGTGGCGAGCAGGATTTTAACACCGGTTTCCGCCTTGATACGCGTGGCTGTTGCCATGTTGCGTTTCTATGCCGCCACGTCGTGTATGAATGCGGGCGTTGCCATCTCGTTGGGCAACACAGGGCTTGGAGGGTGTCGCGAGGTAGCTGAATGCGGCGCTGGTGCGGTCATCTCAAAATCCGGTTCTTTGGAGCATATTTCTCACGACTCTACCGCCCCACACTTCAGATAAACATGCTCCCTTCTTTGGAGCATGTTCTTCACGCTGAACCGCTCCACACTTCAGCTAAACATGCTCTAATCAAACATCTCGCCCGTTAGAACCGTTTTCATTGCTTCGGCGAGTTGACGGCGTTTGACGATGCGAATGTGGTCTTCGCTCATCAATTCAGGATTGGTCAGCTCGATGCCATCTTCGAGGAGTTGCGCGTGCTCCATTGGACTCAACGCGCTCAGCGATGTGGTGATGTCGCACTGCGATCCCAGCATATAGAGCAGCTTCTGATCGGCATCGAAGATTGGCAGGATGAACACGTAGTTCTCGAACTCCGTACCGTCCTTGCGATAATTGACAATCGGCACGAGCGCTTCGTGCTGTTCGTGTATGGCGGTGCGCAATCTTGATCGCGCCTGCGGGTCTGTGTTGGCGCCTTGCAGGAAGCGGCAGTTGCGCCCGTTTACCTCGTCGCGCTGATAGCCCGTCAGGCGCAAAAACGCCTCGTTGCACAACACGATCGGGCAGTCGTCGAAAACCGGCGACGTCAATGTCAAGGGGATGGCCGAACGCTCAAAGAACGTGTTGAGCGTTTTAGA
>JBKEAX010000267.1:0-2705 GCA_047972825.1 Hyphomicrobiaceae bacterium
TAGAAGCAGAACGACTCGGAAACACGCCTCCTGCAATCGTGCAGAAAATCGCGATCCGTTTACATTCTTGGGACTTTGCGATGCTGCTGGATCATGCCTGATATGGCCGACCCGACTACACCAGATGATCGTATCATCACGTCTGCCAAGCGCGAGACGGATGCCTATGAGGCACAAATCCGCCCGCAGTCGCTTGACGAGTTCATTGGGCAGGAACAGGCGCGCGCCAATCTGAAAGTGTTCATTCAGGCGGCCAAGACCCGCGGCGACGCCTTGGACCACGTCTTGTTCGCGGGACCGCCGGGGCTGGGAAAGACGACGCTTGCGCAAATCATGGCGAAGGAGCTGGGGGTTGGATTTCGCGCGACGTCCGGCCCGGTAATTTCCAAAGCCGGGGACCTGGCCGCGCTACTGACGAACCTGGAAGAACGAGACGTCCTATTCATTGACGAAATCCATCGTCTCAATCCGGCTGTCGAAGAGATCCTCTATCCGGCCATGGAGGACTTCCAGCTTGATCTCATCATTGGAGAGGGGCCCGCGGCACGCTCAGTGCGGATTGACTTGGCGCGGTTCACGCTCGTTGGGGCGACGACGCGTGCGGGACTTTTGACAACGCCGCTCAGGGACCGGTTTGGCATTCCCGTGCGCCTCAACTTCTACACAGTGGCTGAACTTCAGCATGTGGTGGCGCGGGGCGCGCGCGTGCTTGGTACCGCGATGAATGAAGCCGGCGCGATGGAAATCGCGCGGCGCGCGCGCGGCACACCGCGCATTGCGGGCCGGTTGCTGCGCCGCGTGCGGGATTTTGCTGCCGTTGCAGGCGTGCCTACCATTGATGCGGGCATAGCTGACACCGCCTTGCGTGCGTTGGAAGTCGACAACGAAGGGCTCGACGGGCTCGACCACCGCTATCTAACGTGCATTGCCAAGACCTATGACGGTGGGCCGGTGGGTATTGAGACGCTGGCTGCTGCGTTGTCGGAGCCGCGAGATGCGCTTGAAGAAATTGTCGAGCCCTATCTTCTGCAACAAGGCTTCATAGGCCGTACGCCGCGAGGGCGTGTGTTGACTTTGAAAGCTTACCGACACCTCGGGATGTCCGGGCCTGCGCGGAATGCTTCGCCAGACTTTCCGTTGTTTGGCGGGCATGGTGACGTAGCCGGAGATGAAGGCGACGGCTCAACTGGTGGTCGTCAGCAGGGCTCATGAGCAAGATTGTTCGGCGAGAATGATGCGACTGCGACGTTGATACTCCACGCAGGATTGCACCTCACGCTTCTTGTTCGCCTTTCACCATTTTGATTGCCGGGTTAATGACGGCGTGTACGACCGGGATAAGCAGCAATCCAAGAGCGAGGCCGAAAAGGCCATCGAGTGTCGCAGTTGTCAGCCAGGCAGCGATGTCACCGATGCCTGGCAGATGCGAGGCTGCTTCTGAGGCCGACTTGATGACATGGCCAAGTCCATGGAAGCCGAAATGTTCAATTCCATGAAGAATGATCGAGCCACCAACCCACAGCATGGCCGCAGTGCCGATCGTTGAAATGGCGTTCATTACGGATGGCATCCATTTGACGATTGCACGACCAAGTCTGCGTGTCGCGTAAAGCCGTCCCTCCTGGCTGAGCTTCAGGCCGAAATCGTCCGCTTTGACAAGTAAGGCAACCGATCCGTAAACAGCGGCGGTAATGAGGACGGCAACAAGTGCCAGGATGATGGCCGTCTTCCAGGTGGAATCGGTTTGCGTGGACGCCAGCGCGATGGTCATGATCTCAGCCGACAGAATGAAGTCTGTCTTGATCGCGCCGGCAACGCGCTGTTGTTCGAGGTGCGCTTGATCGAGTGTCTCGGGTTCGACTGTGTGGGACTTTTGTGGGTGCAGCGTGTGCCACACTTTTTCAGCGCCCTCAAAGCAAAGGTAGGCGCCACCAAGCATGAGTAAGGGCGTGATGGCCCAAGGGGCGAAGGCATCGAGTAGCAGGGCTGCAGGAAGCAGTAATACAAGCTTGTTGAATAACGAACCGCGCGCAATTTTCGCGACAATCGGCAACTCGCGGGCAGCGGGTAATCCAACGACATATTTCGGTGTGACGGCACTGTCGTCAATGACGACGCCTGCGGCTTTTGCGCCGGCCTTTGCAGCCTGGGCCGCGATGTCGTCGAGTTGAACCGCAGCCAGCCTTGTCAGGGCTGCAACGTCGTCAAGAAGGGCAAGAAGTCCGCTCATGGTTCGTTTTTTCCTGTAGTCTTGCAGGCCGTATTCGGTGGTGCGAATCCCAAAGGCTGTAGAGCTTTTATGTGGGTTGGGCGAGGGGGTTACAACCCCGGTGACCGCATAACAGCCTCGTTTCAATTCTGATGACGGGCCGAGCGCTCTTGCAGCAAGGCCTGGCAAATGCGACATCGGCGGCGTGCGGAGCCCTGTGCTCCGAAAATTTCAATGCCAAGCTGACAGAGCGTTCCCATGAGCAATGCCGATCGCTGGCCCGACCTTGCCGGGCGGCTGGAAAATGACGAAAATGGACAGGTGCACGTGCTACCTGTGCGGGTCTATTTCGAAGATACCGATGCGGGTGGGGTGGCGTATCATGCCAGCTATATCCGCTGGTGCGAACGCGGGCGTTCAGATCTCCTGCGGCTGCTTGGCACTGATGCCCGCCGCATGATCGATGGTTCCGACAGTCTGGAACCGGCGGCCTTCG
>JBKEAX010000377.1:0-7362 GCA_047972825.1 Hyphomicrobiaceae bacterium
GGCTCAAGCTCGACAATGGTGTCAGAGAGCTGTTGCGCCAAATCGAGCCGCTGTTCAGCCACCGCTTTCAACACGCGCTCCATAAGCACGTCTATCGTATCGCTTCCTGAAAACAGCCACAGCCTCTCAATCGCCGCTACAAGCGGCAGCGCCGTGCCGGCATTCTCCGACGAAGCCAGATGTGCATAGAGATCTTCCAGAGCGCGGCGGCGCTGCGTTGGTGTATCGGGGTCATCCGCTGACGCATGCGGTGACTGTTCTGCCCCGGGCCTTTCCGCGTTAGGCTGCTCCGGCGGTTGTGGGGGAGAAGGGTCGCTCGGGAGAGGCGAAAGGCGCGGTGTCCTCGTAGCAGGCTTGCTCGGCTTGGCATTCTGCGCAGAACCCGCATCCCCCTCAGGTGCAGCTTGCGGCGCCTCCTGCGGAACTGGGCCCTCGCCTTTTGGCATAGGGTTGTCAGCGAACACACCCTGCCCGCTGCCGAACCACATGATGCTCGCCAAGAACGTGGCCAACAAACGCGCCTTCCGAACGCGCACGAACCTATGCAATACGGGAAACCTCATTGCCCTAAAATAGGTTGCGCGCCCTTGGCCGTCAAAGCCAGAGCGCGCATCACAAATCACAACCTGTTGCACCGTATGCCGCACCGTCCAATGCCAGCGGGCATTCACTCGACCTAAGGACAAGGTCCGAGCCGGTGCCAGCCACCCTCAGCCCTGGCGGGCCTTGAACCGGCGTTGCGTCTTGTTGATGACGTAGACACGGCCTTTACGGCGCACCAAACGGTTATCGCGGTGGCGCGCGCGCAGCGACTTGAGAGAGTTTTTCACTTTCATTGTTCAAATTCCGTAGCATTCATGTGTTGGTTCAGCGCCGATTCCAGCAACACAAAACCCCCTCATCGGTGCAAACCCCTGGAAAACGGAGGCAACGACGATACGGGAGTTAGGCCAAAATGGCGAAAAGCTGGGCGGAACCTACTGCCATCCCCATCGCCTGTCAATCGTGCCAATCCCCCTGTCCTGCCAGACACTTGTTTAAATTCCGTAACAGGACCAAGCGTATAAACGCCTGCCATCAACCCAGGACCAGCAAAAATGAGAATGAGTGGTGGGCACTACAGGGATCGAACCTGTGACCCCTACCATGTCAAGGTAGTGCTCTACCGCTGAGCTAAGTGCCCACTCAGACCGGCGCGACGCGCCATGCGGAGATGGCTCTATATCCATATTGCAGCGCCAGGGCAAGCGCTCGTGCCGAACGTCTTCTGGCACATCCTCTGCGAAACCGGCCGCAACAGTTCCATGATTGCCAAAAGAGGGATTTCACCGGCTCCGCCTGAGCACCAGCTCTTGCCGTAATCGCCTCACGCCGCCAGCAACTGTTCAACCTGACTGACCAAATCCTTGAGATGGAACGGCTTGGAAAGCACATGCGCCTCCTTGGCCGCCTCCACGTCACAGTTGAGGATCACTGCGGCAAACCCTGTGATGAACATGATCTTGAGCTCAGGGTCAATTTCACTGGCGCGGCGGGCCAGTTCGATGCCGTCCATGCGGGGCATGACGATATCAGTCAACAACAGGGTGAACGGCTCCTGCTGCAACCGTTCAAAAGCATCTTCGCCGTTTGCAAAACTCACCACGTCATAGCCCGCTCGCGCCAAGGCACGTTCGAGAAAACCTCGCATCGAGTCATCGTCTTCAGCAAGAAGAATGCGGCGCATTGGAACGTGTGATGGCTTCAGGGTCATTGCAAAACTACTGACTATGTGAAGTGAACAATAAGATTTGACGTGATCACATGTAAATCTGTCTCAAGGATGGTAAACGGACAGTGAAGGGGAGACACATTTGCTGACAACTCTTTCCGCGGGACATGCCCCCACGCTAACACAACACGATAACACAAGTTGCCGATATTCTTCCCCCTTGAACAGCACAGGCCAGCAATCCCTTCGCTGCGCACAATTCACGCTCGCCACGCGCAATTTCCTGATGATATGGTAGCTTGTCATGCTGTCAACGGCGCTGTCCCGAATTCGGGATAGTAGCCACCAGCGCACGATTCCAACTTAAATTGCCACGTCACATCGATACCGGTCCATTGCCGATGGGCACACGCCGGGCTGAACGAAATTGAAGCAGACATTGAGAGGCATCGGCTCCACGCCCTGCGCCTTCGACAGGCGGGACCCCGAAAATCCATGGCAGCATCCAACGAAACCACCGCTATAGAGCCTGAACTCAATCCGCCATTCAAGGTCCTGGAACCGGCGCACCAATTGGCGCCTTTCGTTTTCTGCTCGCCGCATTCCGGCAGTATCTATCCGCGCCATTTCATCGCTCAATCGCGCCTCGACCCACTAACACTGCGGCGCTCGGAGGATTGTTATGTCGATGAATTGTTCCAGGCCGTGCCCAGCCTTGGTGCGCCGCTGATCGCCGCGCGCTTTCCACGCGCTTATCTTGACGTAAACCGTGAGCCCTACGAACTTGACCCGGAATTGATATCAGATCCTCTGCCCGAATACGCCAATACCCATTCCGTGCGCGTGGCAGGCGGTTTGGGCACCATTGCCCGGATCGTTGCCGACGGCGAGGAAATCTACGACGAGCCCATGTCACTGGCGCACGCCCTCAACCGCGTCAAAACACTCTACGTGCCATTTCACCGCGCCCTTGCAGACCTGATGGAAGAAACCATTGGGCGTTTCGGCCTAGGACTACTCATCGACTGCCACTCAATGCCATCGGCCTCAATGACTCGTGGCGTATCCTCAAGGCCGGATTTTGTCATAGGTGACCGCTACGGCGCTTCATGTGACGCCCGTATCGCGACGTTCGTACGCGCTGAATTGGCTGGCATGGGCTACAACGTGCAAATGAACCGCCCATATGCCGGCGGCTACATCACGGAACACTACGGACGTCCCATACGCGGTTGGCACGCCTTGCAGATAGAGATCAATCGCGGCCTGTACCTCAACGAAATCTCACTAGAGCGCAGCGACGGCTTTACCAGACTTCTCGCGGATCTCACCGCATTGGTCGAAGCCATGTTTGGTGAACTTCCCGGCAGACTTGCGTTGCGCACAGCTGCAGAATGACACGGAAGCCGGTTTAGAGCGCCGGGCGTCCGGGCCCTTCGCAAGCAGACGCTGACCTGCCTACATCATTGCGCGTGGCTGAAGTGTCTCGACATGAAAAAAGGCCGCTCGAACTAGCGAACGGCCCCGAAGTCTGGGAGGAAACACCCGGAACGGGTGGCTGCTACCAGCTTTGCTGATATCAGCACCCAAAAGTTATGCTGCATTGCAATAGACCGCAAGTGAACCTTCGTACAAGGCTCTGCCAATTGGAAGCAAACGCTGAGAAAATTCTGAATCCATCATTGAACATTCATAAACACGGCGCCTTCAAACCCAATCATTTGGACGCCACAGCGCACAACGTGAATACAATATATTGAATTATCACAGCTTCGTTACCGGTGCGTGCAAGTGAACACAGGGCACATACGTTGAACCTGCGCACCAAAAGAAAAGGGGCCGTCCGGAAACCGAACGGCCCAAGTCTAGGGAGGAAACGCCCAAGGAGGGCTACGACAGATGAGCCGAACTCATCAATGTCGCAACGCAATAACTAAGGGTGCGACGCACAAATTACAAATGCAAATTTCGCAGACCTGGAAGAACCAAAGCGGGACACTTCGTTCGCCATAACATTACGGAAACCATCAACATATTGAATTAAATAGATTTTATTCCACCGCCCCGCGTCACAAGCCAAGCATTGTAAAGTTGCCGAAAACCGGCCATCTGCGACCAGCCAACGCAGCCAGATGAGAAAATCGCATACCTGCGATGGTTTCCCATGGATCCTGGAGCATGTTCTTCCGAAGTGCGCGCGATTCGGCGAACATGCTCAAATAAAGGAAAATAGAGCCCGTTCGCAATTCAGTGAAAAGCGAACGCCATCCCGCAGCAATTTGTGCAGCAGCGGCATCCCATGAGTGGAAAAAAAGGCCGCCCGGTAAAACGAACGGCCCAAGTCTAGGGAGGAAACGCCCAAAGTGGGCTGTGGATTTGCCGATGAAAGCAGCTCCACGCTCTAAAGATGTGGGCATTTGCCCCGCGATGCAATGTGGCATAGCACATTGCCGCACGTACGACGTATACGCGATGCATTCTTGACACATTTGGCAACTTCACCACAACGCCCGGTTAAGGCCTAGTATCAACCCCAGGTCGACGTAAATAGATTGAAGAACAACAACGAATTCATCTCGCCTTGCGGCCGAAATCAGGACTGACTTGCTGTGACCACTATCGACACAACCCTGTTTAAAACCTTGCTAAACTTTGCACATGAACTGGCAGATCAGTCCGGCCCAATAGTACTTCAGCACTTTCGCAAGCGAATCGCGGTCGAAAACAAGCAGAAGGACGCTGGCGGGTTCGATCCGGTCACTGCGGCAGATCGCGGGGCAGAAAAAGCCATCGCAACGTTGCTGCGGCAACGCTTCCCGGAGCATGGCTTGATTGGAGAGGAATACGGCAACCACCAGGACAACGCCCAATTTCGATGGGTGATCGACCCCATCGATGGAACCCGCTCATACATCAGCGGTTCACCACTATGGGGCACGTTGATTGGATTGATGGAAGGCGACGCCCCTTTGCTCGGGCTGATGGATCAGCCCTACACCCGCGAACGCTACTGGTCTGACCAAACATCCTCCTACAGGCGCGAAGCCACCGGGAAGGTCGAGCACTTGAGAACGCGCAGCTGCACCTCAATTGAAGAGGCCGTCCTGACCACCACACATCCTGACCTACTGAACACGTCCGAACTCAAGACCTTCATGCACGTGAAGGAACAGACACGCATGACGCGGTACGGTGGCGACTGCTATCTCTACGCCCAGCTTGCCAGCGGTTGGATTGATATCGTCATGGAAGCCGGCTTGAAGAGCTACGATATCCTTGCGCTTATCCCAATCGTCGAGCGCGCTGGCGGCCGCATTACCACCTGGGACGGCAAACCTGCCACTAACGGTGGGCGAATACTTGCCACCGGTGACCCTGATCTGCACGAAAAGGTCCTGGCTCAGTTAGAGCATGCTTAGCTGAAGTGTACAGCGGTAGAGCTGTGAAAAACACAGCGAGGAACAGGGAGCTATAGAGCGCAGCGGCAAATTGTTGAATGAAAGCCGGTGTAACAAGCGATCAGCGATCAGCGATCAAGCTGCCGCCATTGCGCCATCAAGATAGGCATCGAATGCCGCCCAGAACCTTTGCCGTATGGCATCGGTTTCCTGCAGGATTTCGTGTAACGCCCCCGGCAAAAGGAGGTGTGAACCGAGCTTGAGCTTAACACCCAACTCCTCGATTGCTCGCGTCGAAACGATGGTGTCCTCACCCGCTGCAAGCATCAGCACGGGCACCTCCACCGTGTTTGCAAAATCCGCTGACTTCAGCCTCGCACAAGAACGCATCGCAGATCTCAGCCAGCCGACCGTCGGAGCACCCAGCGCCAAATCGGGCGCCGCCTCCAGCACCGCCTTGGTGCGTGCAAACCGTTCAGGATCAGACGTCAGCTGGTTGCCTTTGAAATCGCCAAGCTCTGCTGGTTGTGAAGCCCCGCCCGGCACGAAAGTCCGCGACATGCCCGACATTGAGGCCATTTCGGTCAACCGGAGTGCCAGTCCCTGCGGCATCCCGAGCTTTGCATCGGCAATCTGCACCATCGGTGCTGTCATCACCATGTGAGAAAACCACGACCCGCGCTGAGCTGCCGCGCGCAGCAGGATGTTACCGCCCATTGAGTGGGCCAACGCAATGTAAGGCGGCGGGCAGTCCGGCAGTACGACATCGCGCATGAAACGGACCAGGTCCTTGTCGTACTCAGCAAAGTCCTCGACGTGCGATTTCCGCCGGTCAGGAAGTGCGCGAAACGAGCGGCCTTGGCCGCGCCAGTCGAACGTCGCAACGGCAAAGCCGCGCCGCCGCAGATCAGCGATGGTCTCGAAATATTTCTCAATGAACTCGGCCCGTCCCTGAAACAGACAAACCGTACCGCGACGTGGCAAACGCGTCGGCTCCCAGCGCGCATAGCGCAGCGGCACGCCATCATATCCGGCACATGCCCCGGCCACAGCACCGCTTGGCACCGGATTACGCGCGAGCGATGTGAGTTCCATAACGCGTCGGCCTTCGTTTCGTGATTGATCGCAGTAGAGCAACAGATTCGCTCCACTGGATCATAGCACCATCCAACGAGACCGGAACGCTAAACGGCAGCCGTCCAGAGCCATTTGATTTGGCTCCGGAACCTTGGAGAATTGAGAATGTCTCCCAGAGTCTGGACTTACGACTCACACTGCCCGCACCACCGCGGTGCCCATGATCATCATTCCACCAACGGTTCTACGCCCTGCGCTGATCACCGTGCTCGTGTGCGTTACCAATTCCGGTCGTAATCCCGATACTCTCTGCGGACGTGTGAACGTCTCCAGTAACTTTCATCCCGCTCCCAATCGCGAAACCTGAACTCCCGCAAGTATGCGCGCCTGACGGGACGGATGCGGTAGGCCGCAATCACTTCACCGGTGCAGCGATCGATGCGCAGCCGGAAGAGACGACCGGAACGACGGCGCGCATCCAAAATAACCATGTCACCGCGCCGCTCCGCATCATGGAAGTCGCGCCAGCCACGGGCCCTCAGATCATCCCTGATGTCCTCTCCGGACTCGCATCCACGTTCATAGCGTGCCCTGCGGTCATATCGCGGCGGCGACTCTTGGTAATCATCCCTTATTGAACCGTATGGCGGATAGTCCAGATCCGCAGCCTTTGCGTTGCGTGGTGAGACGGCCACCGATAGCGCCACGGCACTCAGTACCGACACCGCAACCCAGCTACGCCCTTCGAAGAACGGAGAAATCAACCCGTTCATGACAACACCTCTTTGCAGAACATTACACCATTGAGCCGCCTCCAGCCCGCGCACACGCTGAAGCCATCAACATGAACGCGAGATGAACCAGAGCCGTCCGCAGCCGTAAAAACTTATGCTCTTTCAGACACTTGATTGCATATAAACTCGCTCTTCACAGAGTTTTTAATGACTAGGGCCCGGACTCAACAACAATAGGTCCAAGACAGTCCGGGTTTGTTTGCCTGGCAGGCTCGCGAGTGCCGGAAATCTGGTTGATTTCCAAGTGAGCGCAACGCACCAGGCGGGCAAACCCGGACTGCCCGAAGGGTCGCCAGCCGAGACGAAATATGCTGCGCGTTCTTCGCTTGAATATGCCCGGCATGTCCTGCGCTCCGCCCACTTGCCTCTTTCGCCTCGGCTG
>JBKEAX010000419.1:0-1600 GCA_047972825.1 Hyphomicrobiaceae bacterium
TGAAGGCAGCCAGATTGCCGCAGCCCTCACCGGCGCCGGGCCGCGCCAGCAGGTGCTGGATCTTTGTGCGGGGGCCGGCGGCAAGACACTGGCGATAGCAGCGGCGATGCAGAACACCGGCCAAATCTATGCATACGATACCGACCGCCAGCAGCTTCGTCCGATCTTTGAGCGCTTGAAACGTGCCGGTGCCCGCAATGTGCAGGTGATGAACGGAGGCGACAGTGAGGCACTGAATGAACTGGGCCCTCGTTTTGATGTTGTGCTGGCAGACGCGCCCTGCACGGGTTCAGGAACATGGCGCCGCCGTCCCGATTCCAAATGGCGCATTAGGCCCGAGGCGCTGGAGCAACGCATTCGCGACCAGGATGCCGTTCTTTCCGATGCTGCGTCATTGGTGAAGCCCGGTGGACGGCTGGTCTACGTCACATGCTCGTTGTTGCCAGAAGAAAACGCCGACCGTATCGAACACTTCCTGAGCACGAATCAAGGTTTCGCGCTGGTTCCGTATGCTGGTGTCTGGCGTCAGACGTTTGCTGGTGAGCCGCCGTCATCCGCGGTTAGGGACAAATGGGAAGGTTCAACGCTCCAACTCACACCTGCCATGCACGGCACGGATGGTTTCTTCATCGCCATAATCCAGCGCGTGGACGAAATTTGAATCGGTTAATTCCGATGTCGGAAGTTTGCCGCGCTGTAAAAACTAGCACCAAGCGAGCGGCTGGCATGTGCAATACGTGCATGTCCATCGGCCATATGGGGGAGGCTCCAGCACTCGCCCTGGCAAACCCAGGGGCGTATAGTCTGCACCTATGAACGCCCATACCTGGGCTGTTCGTCTGCTGAAATTTGGAGGATGTTTTGGACGCACAGGTTGGTCTCCAGCCCGGCACCAGCCGTGTCGTTACGTTGAAATCAGGTCGACGGCTCGGCGTTGCGCAATTTGGTGATCCTGATGGGATCCCGGTCATCGCCCTTCACGGTGCTCCAGCTTCGCGACTCATGTTCGACGTCGCCGAAAGCCACGCGCGCGCAGCCGGCCTGCGCCTTATTGCATTCGACCGCCCCGGCTATGGCCTGTCACCACTCGACTATGGCGCCAACCTTTCAAGCCGCACTGAAACCTTTGCCGAACTGCCCGAAGCATTAGGCATTGAGCGCTGCGCGATCCTGGGCATTTCAGGTGGTGCGCCCTATGCCGTCGCGCTCGCAGCCCGTTTGGGCCGGCAGGTGACAGCACTTGGGCTTGTCAGCCCGCTTGGGCCCGTTGCCGATCTTGTATGCTCTGGACCAGACGCGCTGCAGATTACAACTGCCCATCGCTGGTTCTTCATCGATCTCCCGCGCCATCCTTGGGTGCTCAGATTGAATGCCGAGATTACGGCGCGTTCATTTCGTTTGGCACCAAAATTTTTCGCGTCAATGTTCCTGCACGTATTGCCAAAAGCCGATCGTGAAATCCTGGAACGGCCAGACGTGCAGACAAGCATGATCGACATGACAATGGAGGCAACACGGCACGGTATTTCCGGTGGAGTTGCCGATCTGGAAATCTACGGCGAACCCTGGCACGTCAACTATGGAACGCTCACGGCTCCAA
>JBKEAX010000431.1:0-5846 GCA_047972825.1 Hyphomicrobiaceae bacterium
AGCATGTTTTTCACGCTGAACCGCTCCACACTTCAGCTAAACATGCTTAGCGCTGGCCGACCCGGGCATTAAGCACGGTTTGCGCACGCCGGTTTTGAGACCAGCAAGAAATATCGTCGCAAACGGCGACTGGCCGCTCCTTGCCGTAGGAGATGGTTCGAAGCCGTGATGCGTTCACGCCGGTCTGGCCGAGGTAGGTACGGACCGCGGTGGCGCGGCGTGCACCCAGCGCAATATTATATTCCCGTGTGCCACGCTCGTCGGCATGTCCCTCAATCGTGATGGTGAATTGCGGATATTGCCGGAGCCACTGAGCCTGCTTCTGCAATGTCTGCTGAGCTTCTGGAGTCAGATCGGAACTGTCCGTCGAGAAATAGACGATGTCACCAACGTTGGTGGCAAAGTCGCGTTGCGTTCCGGGCGTGATGGCGCCGCCATTAGGCCCAAGTTGAGCCGAATCGGACTGCATTTCCTTATTGGCGCAGGCCTGGAGAGCCAACGCTGCGGCGGCAATCAAGCCAAACCGCGCCACTGCCGAAAACCGCTCGGAAGCCGCTATTGCGAACTGAAGCATCTGCGAAAGCCCTTCCTCATCATGGCAGGCGCATCAGGCATAGGCCAAGCGCCACACTCCTCATCCCGGCCGGAGTAGCCTAAGCATTGTACGAAATTGTGACCGCATTTCGGGATCAGGCAGAGCATGATTGCCGTATCAAGCGCAAGACCTAGCCGCCCGAACTCCCCATGGAACTCACAGAATTAAATCTACGTGACGAGAGACTGTTCACTTTTCACGTGATAGCGAACGTGCTCTATTTTCTTTTATTTTGAGCATACTCTCCACGCCGAACCGTGACACACTTCAGCTAAACAGGCATTAACGAGCACCGTCTCACTGAGACTATCCACTCATAATATCACCCCATAAAACGCAAAGAGACCGAACGCCGGATAAACCGAGCATTCGGCCTCAAAGCGGTACTCCCCTTTTTCAAGGGAAGCTCCAGCCAGTTCTTAGCGAACGGACTGGGTGGTTGCCGGAACGTCCGCGCCGAGCTTCATGGGCTCGTGGGGAACTTCCTTACGGCATGCACCAAGTGCGACAGCCGCTACAACCGCTGCAAGAACGATAGCGCCCTTCATAGGTTGATCTCCTAAGTTAGAATGTATGTTTCCTCAGAGGACGCAGTACATATGCGTTTCGCACACTTCGCTTAGCGAGCGTGCTCGACCGTTACGTCTGCGCCGAGCTTCATCGGCTCGTGAGGCACTTCACGACGGCATGCGCCAAGCGCCACAGCCGCTACAACAGCCGAAATAACGATCAGCCCCTTAACACCCTGCATGGTTCATCTCCTGATGCTTTGATCGGCACTAGCCACTTACTGGGGTACCTATAGCGCCGCTTCCGATCAAGGATAGACAGAGTTCAGCACTGCTTTTCCAATGCTCTTGATGCAAAAACGCAACGGACAACATGAGCACCCAACCGGACTGTCGATCAGCCGACTCGAAAGCCCGAAAAACCTTGATAAACCGTTACCTTCTTGAGGTATTTTGAGCATGTGGAGGAGGCGTTGAATTGCGCAGTTGCGCACTCAACCGTTCCCTGAGCTTGTCAATTGAGCAACGGTGACCAGGACGGATCCGACGCAAACGAAGGGGTCTTTATAACCTGTTCGTTATATCCGGTGATGTCGACGGAATAGATTCGCGGACCAGAATTGTTACCGCGTGATTCTCTGAAAAACATCAAAACGCGCCCGTTGGGTGCCCAGGTAGGGCCTTCGTTGTGAAATCCTTCCGAGAGCACCCGCTCACCTGACCCATCAGGCTTCATGACACCAATCAGGAATCGGCCGGAGAGTTGCTTGGTGAAGGCGATGTAGTCTCCGCGGGGCGACCAGACCGGCGTGGAGTAGCGGCCATCGCCGAAGCTGATGCGACGTACGCCTGAGCCATCCGATCCCATGACGTAGAGCTGCTGGGTACCTTCCCGGTCCGATTCGAACACGATTTGGCCGCCATCTGGCGAATAAGACGGTCCGGTATCGATCGCTGGCCCGCTGGTCAGCTGGCGCTTCTGGCGCGACCTGATATCCATTTCAAATATGGCGCTGGAGCCGCCTGTCTGCAGGCTCATGACGATTCGCTGTCCGTCAGGCGAAAAACGCGGGGCGAAGGTCATGCCAGGAAAATCTCCGACAACGTGTCTGCTGCCCGTTTCCAGATTCATGAGGTAAACGCGTGGCTGATCGCCCGCATACGACATGAAGGTCACTTCCTGATTGTTGGGGCTGAAACGCGGGGTCAACACCAGATTGTCGCCCTTGCTGAGGAGGCGGACGTTGGCACCATCCTGGTCCATGATTGCCAATCTCTTGATCCTGCGGTTCTTTGGCCCTGTTTCGTCAATGAAAACAACGCGGGTATCAAAGTAACCCTTTTCGCCTGTCAGCCGTTCGTAGACGTGGTCGGCGATGATGTGCCCGACACGGCGCCAGTTCACAGAGCCCGTCGAAAACCTCTGGCCAGCGAGTTGACGCCCCGTCGCAACGTCCCAAAGGCGGAATTCGGCGGTGACCCGCCCGTCGCCGACGCTTACGACGTTGCCAACCACCAGTGCCTGGGCCTGGATTGCACGCCAGTCAGGAAACCGTGGCGCTGCGTTGACATTAACGACCCGTTCCAGGAATGAGCCGCGATCGAGCGGCTGGAACAACCCGGAGTGCTGGAGGTCGGCCGTCACAATATCCGAAATGTCGGCTGCAAGTTTAGGATCGGCACCAGAAAATTGGGGTATAGCAATCGGTATTGGTGCGATCGTACCCTGGGTCTGCGTGCCCCGCAGCTGTGCGGCTGCTGGAGCGGCGATTACCCAATATAAAAGGCTCGCAACGAGCAGCGTCGCAAACATGCGGGTGGCCGACACGGGGCGGGGGGCACCAAACGACAACATTGTTGGATTGATCATTCCAAGTCCTGTTTTCAACGACTGCGGCTTAAGACGGCACTGCGTGCCAGGCAATGGTTTGCTGATTCGCATAAAGATCCCGGGGCCTGAACACAACAACAACTAAAGCAATTACAACGGCTGCAAGCCGTTATAGCATCCTGGTCGGGTCGAACTCCCAGATCAGCTCTTTCCACGCACCATACTTGTCAGGCGGCAATGTGAACGGTGCACATTGATGCACGGCGCGCATGGCAGTTTCGACGGCGATTTGATACATCGGGCCCGAACCACCGCCTTCCACACGAGGCATGCCGTTCAATGAACCATCGGGATTGAGCTGAAAGCGCAGAGTCACGACTGGAATTTCCGAACCACCACCAGCACCTGGCAACTGCCAACAATTGCGCAATTGCGCGCGTACCATGCCAGCGAGAAGGTCTTGCTCGCGCGCTGAAAGCAGGTCATCGCGACCTTCAAGCGTTCCGGCGGTCGGTCCCTTGTGGGTCGAATTTGGATCAGGCGCATTTGTGCGTTTTGGCGCCCCCTTCTTCTCTGGCGTCTTATCGAGCAACGCCGCGATCCGGTCGGGATCAAACTGCTGCTTTTTCTTTTCCGCCTCGCGCCGCCGCTTTTCCGCAAGCTTCTTCTTGCGTTCCTCGGCTTTGCGTTTTTCCTCAGCCTTTTTCTTCTCCTCGGCCTTCTTCTTGGCTTCGGCTTTCTTTTTCTCTTCTTCCTTTTTGCGCTCTTCCTCTGCCTTCTTTTTCTCTTCTTCCGCCTTCTTCTCGGCTTCCTCGGCCGCCTTCTGTTCTTCCAGCTTTTTCAGTTCCTCAGGCGTTGGGCCTGGTTTGGGCTCCGGCATTGCCGCCAATTTTTCCGCAATCGGGTCCGCTTTGGGTGGTTCGGCGGTTTTTTCCGGTTCAGGCTTGGGAGGCTCGGGTTCTGGCTTTGCCGCCTCCGGCTCGGGCGGCGGTGGTTCAGCGGCAGGTCTATCAGGCGCGGTTACCGGCTTGGGCTTTTCCGCCTCCTTTTTGGAGATTTCTTTCTCGGGCGGTTCCTCGGCTTTTGCCGTCATCTCCTTGGAGTCGGGATCGCCCTGCCGTAGGCGCGTCAATTCCGATGGCGTGATGATGGCCACATCGATGGCTGGCGTGTCTGGCATATTGAAGCGTTCGGCATTGACAGCCCAAAGCGCCCACGCCAGCAGGCTGACGTGGAAAATGACAGACATGACAAGTCCGACATGCACCCTAGCCGCCTTGCTCCAGCTCGCTCACGAACGAGACCTTGGTGAAGCCGCCTTCGACGATGCGGCCCATGACTTTCAACACGGCGCCGTAGTTGGCACCCCGATCGCCTTTGACGAAAATAGTGTCATCGTAACCGTTCTTGGCGATGCCCTTCAGCTTTTCCGCAACTTCGTCCAACGGCACTTGGGTTTCTCCAATAAAGATGTCGCCGTTGCTTTGAACAGAGATGACCAGAGGGTCCTGTTTCTTGGCGGCAAGTTGGCGGCCTTTAGCCTCGGGCAGTTGCACTGGCACACCGACCTGAAGGAGGGGGGCGGCGACCATGAAGATAATGAGCAGAACAAGCATAACGTCCACCATCGGCGTCACGTTGATTTCGCTCATCACCGGCCGCTTACCGCGACGCCCGCGACGCCGCCCGCCACCTGAACCCATATTGACGCTGGCACCCATGCTTCACCCTTTCACGAGCGCACGTCGATCTGGCGCGATACGATGGCAGCAAACTCGTCAGCAAACACCTCAAGGCGTTGCGAAATCTGAGCGGCATCGGCGGCGAACTTGTTGTAGAAAATAACCGCCGGGATGGCCGCCATAAGGCCAAGCGCCGTTGCAAACAGGGCCTCGGCAATGCCGGGCGCCACCACCGCCAGCGACGTATTCTTCGACACGGCAATGGCCTGGAAGCTCGCCATAATGCCCCAAACCGTACCGAACAGCCCTACAAACGGCGCCGTCGAACCCACGGTTGCAAGAAACAGCAGCCGGCGCTCCAGCCGTTCCATCTCACGCGAGATGGTCACATCCATCACTTTTTCCACACGCATTTGAATGCCGCCCAGCGCACGCACATTGCCTTCAACCGAGCGTTTCCATTCACGCATGGCGGCAACAAACAGCGCCGCGTTGGTAATCGGCGTCGAGCGCGACATTGACGAATAAAGTTCTTCCAACGATTGGCCCGACCAGAACTGCTGCTCGAACCAATCGCTCTCGCGGTGCGCTTTGCGGAAAGCAAAGAGCTTCTGGAAAATAATAGCCCATGACCATATCGAAGCGAGCAGCAAGCCGACCATGACCAGCTTGACGACAATATGGGCTTGCAGAAAAAGTTCCACGAATGAGAAGCCGCCATGCGCGGCAGGCTCCATCGCAGTCGTCACCAGATCAGCCGGATTCATTCAGTTGTCCGTCGCGAAATACCAAAGTCCCTCAGATAAGCTAGGCACGCATCTGCCTAACAAGCGGCCTGTGTGATTGAGTGCACAGCCCCCTATGCTCAGCGCGTTAACCCGCCGTCGTGCAACCGGGCTGGAGGCCCAACCACTGCCACCCCATAAAACCCTGTTTCTCGCGTTGCAATATGACCAAACAGAGGCCCAACCGGGGTATTGACCTGCTACTTATCCCCGAAAACTATAGAAGGTGGTGCGGCAGATTTTCCCTGGTGAGCTTTACACGGTCGGTGGCTAGGCGCACAAATTGTGCAACGTTCATCCATGTGATGACTACGATCAGCCGTCCCAGGCGGTGTTCGAAATCAAGGAAGCACTTCAGCCACCAGGACTGCCCGTATGGCCGCGCGCGAAGACACTCAATCGTTGATTGCTGAAGCCGTGGCAGACTTCATGGCTGCCGTCAGC
>JBKEAX010000485.1:0-1549 GCA_047972825.1 Hyphomicrobiaceae bacterium
AACTCCCGCGCCTGTTCCCTTCAGGAACTGACGTCGTGAGAATTGGACGTTCATGAACTGTGTTCCTCCCTTGCAAAAACAACGAAGTTCTTGTCGGTCCTGACAAATTTTGGCTTTCGCAGGACGCGCTGCGCAGGACCTGCGACAGTTCGACGTTTCTCATTGTTACGACCAGGAACCTATGTTGACAAGAATATAGTTGCAGTGGATCGCAACATTGTTACCGGCGAATACTTGTCGTTGCGCCGAGCATCAAAATTTATTTTTATCATTATGTATCAACATGTTATCTGCGTCCGTTTTGGCAAGATTTCGTTCAAATTCGTATCTTGCAATTCGCTGAAATAAACACTGAGCAACTCGCGTCTTCAGCGCCCAGTCGTGACAGGCGCAGAGTTGGAGCAAGCATCGGCTTGATGCGGTGACCGCATGTCAGCGCCTGGAAGGGAGCTGCGCTGTGGCCCGCCAGGAACCGGACGGCAGATCAATTCGTCAGCACGCTTCATCAGCACACAATGCGCGAGCGTTGAATTGGTGCGCCTTGTTTGGCGTGCTGAGTGGCTGAATTGTACGCCTTCGCAGAAATCCGAAAATTTCCAGTATATTGGCGACATTGCTGCATGGATGCCGATTGTAGCCCGGAAGGCCGTGATCTAAGCTTGGCCCAAGAGGCTGATTCGTGCTGCCCGGCTCTGCCATTAGGGGGTTGCGGTCATCCGTCGAAAACGGACGCGCAGACCTGCAAACTCTCTGGCCCTTACTGGCCAGAGGAATGCTGCCCTTAGAGGGTTCGAAGGCTCGATGAGCAGTTTCGGAAATTCCGCCGAGGTTTAAACCGCGCAACCTGCTGTTCTGTTGGCAGAATGCATGGATCAAGGAGTGGCATCGTATTGCGCACGGCTCGGTCATTGGCTGTCCTGGCGATTGCTTTTGCCTTGTTCGCCGAAACGCGTCCGGCCCGAGCCGTTGACGCGTTCGGCATGCCTTTGTTCGGCGATAGCTCATCAGTTCCCGCGGGCGCGCTTGCCTACTCCGTTACTCTCAATGTCGACGAAGCCGGAGATGGCGATCTGAAAGGTCTCATCACCTCGATTTCACGACTCATGACCCAGGAAAAGCATGGCGCGAGTGACGCCTTTACGCTCGTTGCACGGGCCCGCGGTGACGTGGCGCAAATCCAGGCGGCCCTGTACAGCGAAGGCTACTATGCCGGCGACATCGCCATACAGGTTGGCGGGCAAAAACTTGATGGCCTCGACCCGTCAACGCTCAAGTTCGACTCCGGCAGCAGTGCCGCGGTGGTGATTGATGTCGCCGCCGGGCCTCGTTTCATTTTTGGTGATGTGTCCTTGAGTCAAACCTCGCAGCACAATGCTGCACCAAACCTGACGGGGCGTGACCTAGGGCTTTCGCAAGGTATGCCGGCCAAGTCTGGTGCGATTATCGCAGCTTCGGAAAAGCTGGTTGAGGCGTGGCGTGCATCCGGGTTTCCTCTTGCGCGCATTGCAGATCAGAATATTGCCGCCGATCATGCGCGCAAAGCTGTCAA
>JBKEAX010000494.1:0-2348 GCA_047972825.1 Hyphomicrobiaceae bacterium
CAATATCCGTCTCGGCAATACCTTCAGCCTGATAGGGGCGTTCCCCCATCATGCAGGCAATGGACATGACGCACGTTTCGCCAGGATGGACTCGGTAGAGTTCAATTTCACGTCCAGATTCTGAAACCATGCGGACGCGCACATGACCCTTGGTCAGCAAGACGAGCCGTTCACAGGCCTGCCCGGGCTGAAACATGATCGCACCCTCAGATGCAACAATCGGTTCATAGCGCCCAGCCAACAGGCGCGTCGCTTTCTCGTCAAGCCCGGGCACCTCAGGGATGTCCAAACTGTTCCCGCTTGATGCAACCACCGCGTTGAAGCTCCTCTGATCCATCCGTTCTGGCCATTAGGGTCCGGACCCTAAAGCATGTTCAGCCGATGTGTACGCGGTTCGGCGTGAAGAACACCGCGAGAAATAAAAGAAGATAGATCGCGTTCGCGATTCCGTGAAAAGTGAACACGATCTAGCCCAGCGTTTTTCACACCCAATTGCAAGGGTCCGGACCCTGGACGGCCAAAGGCGACCGGGTGGGTGTTTACAGGTTTGACTGAGAAAAGGTGTCGCACACCTGCATCTGGCCGCCTTCATAGCCGTTGCGGAACCAACGCACACGCTGGGCCGACGAACCGTGCGTGAAGGCATCAGGCACGATATGGCCCTGTGTTCGGCGTTGAATCATATCGTCGCCAATTGCGCTCGCCGCGTTCAGACCTTCCTCGATGTCGCCTTGTTCAAGGCGGTTGTTGAGTTGATCGTTCAAGTTCGCCCAAACACCTGCAAGACAATCTGCCTGAAGTTCCATGCGAACCTGGAGTGCGTTAGATTCCCGCTCCGACATGCGGCCTTTGAGGCTTTGAACCTTGTCGGCAATGCCGAGAAGCTTCTGCACATGGTGGCCAACCTCATGCGCAATTACGTATGCCTGGGCAAAGTCCCCCGGAGCCTGGAAACGACGCTTCAGCTGCTCGTAGAATCCCAGATCAACGTAGATCTTCTGGTCGAGGGGACAATAGAACGGACCCATCGCCGACATACCCGTACCGCAGGCTGTGCGCGTGGAGCCCGTGAATAGCACCAACTTGGGTTCGTCGTAGGACTTGCCGAATGATTTGAAGACGCGGTTCCACACATCCTCGGTGTCAGCCAGCACGCGTTTGACAAATTTGCCCATGTCATCCGCGCTTTCGTTCGTTGGCGTCGGAGCGCCCTGGCGTGATCCGGGCAGACCTGGAATGTCGAAGGGATTACTGTTGGACGTCGGCCGCGGTGCTTGCTCTGAGCGCGGCATCTGCGGGACCTGAAACCCTCCGCCTCCGCCACTGCCGCCGCTGAGGATTTCAAGCGGGTTGATTCCGAAAAGCAGCATCACAGCGCCCAGGATCAGCAACGTTGTGATACTGAAACCGCCGCGCCCGCCGACAGGAATTCGCACGCCACGCCCGCCGGGGAATGGAAAACCGCGTTGCCCGCGCCGATCTTCGACGTTGCTGCTCTCACGATCCCGATCATCATAACGCATCGCGCTTCATCCTCGGCAATTGCCTTGCTGCGCTACCAGAGCGGTCTCCGCAGCGTGGCACATAAGTGCATGTCATGCGGCTCAAAACAAGACCGGAAGGAAAAGGTAAAAAGACGCCAGAACCACTCTGGCTCAGCTTGGATCCATCCTGTTTTTCAAGCGGTGGCGCGCCAGTGAGCCGTGCGATTTGGAGTCCGTCGACTACGATGTCGACTCGGTTGGCTTTGGCTTCGGCAACTGCGCTGGAGCTTTTTTTTCGGCAAGCGCAAGTGCAGTGCCTGGCACCTTGCTTGCTTCAGGCACTTGCTCAGCTTCATAGGTTCGCAAAAAGCTACGCACCTGCCGTGAGGCTGCAACCACGGCCCGGTTGGCAAAAGCCTCGTGGTTTTTCTCTATCTCCTTAAGGTTGTATAGATAGTTCACCATCATGGTGTGAGCCTGTGACACGCCTTTTGACGACAGGTCTCCAAGGAAATTTACGCGCTCCAGCATGGCACCGTTACCCAGATGGAACCGTGCCACTGGATCAACGGGACCACCCCTGCTGGATTTGGCGGCCAGGAAATAGTGTGCGGCAAGAGCCTTCATCGGTGCTTCAAGCATCTTGGTAGCGCGCTCCTTCGCCTGCCAACGTGGGCGCTGTAGAAGCGTCATGGCAGTCTTTTCCTCATCATTGAGGACCGACTGGGCCACTGCTTTGCCCTCATTGCCTTCGAGCCAGCGCGCGAAGCCTGGTACCGGAGAAAGGGTCACAAATGTTTTCAGGGTGGGCAATTCGCGTGCGAGGTCTTCAACCACCTGCTTGATAAGAAAATTACCAAACGA
>JBKEAX010000498.1:0-6103 GCA_047972825.1 Hyphomicrobiaceae bacterium
CTTGCACCGGCAAACCCACACAATGATGGCAAGCAAACCCCAATGCGCGGCCATCCGGTGTTCGTCGCCCAACACGCAACCGGCACATGCTGCCGTGGCTGTCTTGCCAAGTGGCATGGAATTCCCGCTCGCACGGCATTGAGCGCGGACCAGCAGGAGTATGTCGTAAGCGTTATCGCCCACTGGCTCACCGAAGAACGAAAACGCCCAGCGCCCGCGTCCAAAACCCCTCCTCATCGCAAACACAAACGGGCTGCCGGCAAGGGTCTCTCGGTCCAACCCGATCTATTTTCGGATCCACCAGAAGACCGCAAGAAACCCTAGCAGCATGTTCAGTCGAAGTGTACTCGGTTCGGCGTGAAGAACACCGCGAGAAACAAAAAATAGAGCACGTTCGCGATTCCGTGAAAAGTGAACGCGATCTAATACAAATACATCTGGGATGCGCTCGTCGTTACAGCAGCCTCAGCGCCCTGAAGCTCGAATGACCTTCGCGGCCGACGATGATGTGATCATGCACCTGGATATTCAATGGCCGGGCAGCCTCGACGATCAACTTGGTCATGTCGATATCGGCACGCGACGGCGTTGGATCCCCCGAGGGATGGTTGTGCACCAGAATAATTGCTGTCGCACCAACCTCCAGTGCGCGTTTGACAACCTCGCGCACATAGACCGGCGTATGGTCCACCGTGCCTTTACCTTGGACTTCATCGGCAATGATCTTGTTGCGTTTGTCGAGGAACAATATGCGGAACAGTTCGCGGCTTTCATAGGCTTGCGCCGCTCGCACATATTCAATCACCTGCGCCGTTGATGAGACAACCGGCCGCTGGACCGCCTCCGCACGTTTCAAACGCAACGCCACTTCACGCATCAGCTTCAGCTCAATGGCGACAGCATCACCTGCACCTTTGACTTCCTTGATACGTTCTGCAGGCGCGTTGATGACCTCCGCGAATGAACCGAACCGCGCGATCAGCCGCTTTGCCAGGTCCTTCATGTCCCGTCGGCGATTTGCGCGGAACAGCACAAGCTCAAGCAGTTCGTAATCCGGCATGGCATCACCACCACCGGAATCAAACCGAGTGCGCAAGCGCTCACGATGCCCATGGTATAACGGGGCACTTGCTTCCAGCAAAGAACCCTGTGCGGATGTCGCTGAACCCTCGCGATCCAGAGAAAATTCACCCGAACCTGGAAAAGCCGTCTCGTCGGCCCGGTCCGCCTCACCGGCTGTCACAGATCGAGACTTCCTTGCGAGACGACGGCCTGACGATGGCATGCACCCTCCAAACTCAAAGGTCCCTTGCTCCGCCGCCCAACATCAGCGCATCAGGCCATACCGGCCGTATCACCAGTCCGATCAACCAGAAAGTTCAGGCATGTTATGCACTGCTCAATGCGTAACCGGCTCAAGCCCAAATGGCGGTTTGTGATAGCCCGCAGGTGACAGCGTGAAAATTTCGCAACCCTCTTCAGTAACGCCAATCGTGTGCTCGAACTGGGCTGAAAGCTCCCGGTCGCGCGTCACCGCCGTCCATCCATCTGGCAGCACCTTCACATGCGCCCGGCCAAGGTTGATCATCGGTTCAATGGTAAAAAACATGCCAGGCTTGAGCTCGGGCCCCTCGCCCGCCTCGCCATAGTGAAGGATGTTTGGCCGGTCATGAAACTGTAGCCCGAGCCCGTGACCGCAGAAATCGCGAACCACACTACAGCGCTCGGCCTCGGCAAACTTCTGAATCGCCGCCCCGATATGGCCAGTCGTATTCCCTGGCTTTACGGCCGCAATGCCGCGCATCAACGATTCATATGTGATGTCGATCAGGCGCTCCGCCCGGCGGGAGATCTCGCCGACCGAATACATGCGGCTGCTATCACCATGCCAACCGTCCACGATCAAGGTCACGTCAATGTTAACGATGTCACCGTTCTTGAGCGGCTTTGGCCCTGGAATGCCGTGGCAAACGACATGATTAACGGACGTGCAGATCGAACGCGGGAAACCACGATAATTGAGCGGGGCTGGAATAGCGCCGTGTGATCTCGCAAATTCAAAAATGATATCGTCGAGTTCATCGGTACGCACGCCCGGGCGAACATGGGGAACGAGCAGATCGAGCGCCTCGGCAGCGAGTTGACCGGCCTTTCGCATGCCTTCAAAGTCTTTAGGCCCATAAAGGCGAATTCCGCCCTCGCCCTGCGGCTCTTGGATGGTGTCAAGTGTCGTCATATGCTGGGAACGTCGCTATGTTTCAATTCTCTGGAATCTAGTGCAAAACTGTAAAATCGCAACCGTACGGCTCTTAAGCCCAATGCTTACCAAAACACACAGGGAGGAGAAGAACAATGCAGGAAGGGTCTATCGGCCGAACACTACTGATTGTAGCTGCGTCATTTTTCGTGACCAGTAGCCTAGCAGCCGCAGGTGGAACAGCAACCGGTTTTGCAGTTCTGCCAACAACCAGCGTCGATGAACTGTTTGCTGCGCGCGAAGCCTGGGGCCAGGGCGCACCGGCCAAGGATGTTGAAGCACCATTGGCAGCAGGTGCCGTCTCGCCTCTACCTGAAGACAAAATGGAAGTCCCCAAAGGCTTTGAGGGCGAACCAACCATACATGCGCTGGATGAAAAGCCGGTGCCGCAGATGACCCCTGTCGCCCAGAATCAACTTGAAGCCACCTTGAAGGCTGTGCTCACCCAGCGCGAGAATTGGATCAAGAATACCAACGCACCCGGCAAAAGCAGTGCTGCGGCCACCGCTGAAACCAAAGCCGACGAGAAACCCAACGCCAACGCGGCTTCTGGCGGCTCTGGAGACTACGCCGTTTTGCCGACTACCGATGTTGATGAACTGTTTGCTGCGCGCGAAGCCTGGGGCAAAGGCCCGGATGCCAAGGCTGTCGAGGCACCACTGGCCACCGGCGCCTATTCACCATTGCCAGCAGATAAAATGGATGTGCCCAAAGGTTTTGAGGGAGAGCCAACCATCCATGCATTTCAAGAAACACCCGTACCGCAGCTGACCTCGGTTCCCCAGGCGCAGCTCGATGACGCCATGAAATCACTGCTGGCGGAGCGCGAAAGCTGGGGTACGGCCCCCTCAAATGCCAGTGCTTCGGCAGGCAGCATGCCTGCAGCATCGGATGGCTCCGAATATGCCGTGCTCCCGACAACCAACGTCGATGCGCTTTTCGCAGCCCGAGAAGCCTGGGGTCAGGGCGCACCGGCCAAGGACGTTGAAGCACCGCTGGCAGCAGGCTCCGTTTCGCCGCTCCCAGAAGACAAAATGGAAGCCCCGAAAGGCTTCGATGGCGATCCCACCGTTCATGCGTACCAAGAAACGCCAGTACCGCAGCTGACACCGGTTCCCCAGGCACAACTCGAAGACGCCACGAAGTCTCTGCTGGCCAACCGCGAAAGCTGGGGCACCGAACCGTCTGCTAGCAGCTCCGAGTCAAGTCAGAAGACTCCCGCCACTCAAACCGCCGCGGCAACGCCGGAAGCAGCAGGCACAGCTGGGCGTTCTGCCGAAGCAACAGATTGCGAAGCCAACCTGCGCAAGGCAATCGAGAGCGGCGTAATCCGCTTTGCCCCAAATAGCGTCTCGTTTGATACAGATAGCAACACCACCTTGGAGTCCCTGGCAAAGATCGCCAAGAGCTGCACCAAAGGCCGAATTCGCGTTGAAGGGCACACCGATTCCACCGGCCGCGCCGCCTTTAACAAGGCTCTGTCGGAGAAACGTGCCCAGGCTGTCGCCGATTACCTGTCGCAAGCCGGTGTCGATGCCAACCGCATTGAAGCCATCGGCTACGGTCAGGAAAAACCGATAGCAGCGAACAACACCCGCGAAGGCCGGGCCAAAAACCGCCGCATCGAGTTCACCGTGGTGGAGTAGAAATCCTGCGCATAATTAAGGATTTTCGTGGATCCAGCCGCGCGGAAAAGTCATACAAATTGGAAACGGCGGGCCGAGAGCTCGCCGTTTTTAATTCCATATGATGGGTTGAAAATCTTGTGCTTTCGCGTTCGCCCCAACAAGCAGGATCTTGCACCCGCCTACTCCGCGGCCTTTGCTTCCTCAGCCTCTAGCTCCTGCAGATACTTTTCAGCCTCCAGCGCTGCCATACAGCCCATTCCGGCCGCGGTGACAGCCTGGCGATAAACGTCATCAGTCACGTCGCCGGCAGCAAAAACGCCCGGTATGGCGGTCGATGCCGTCCCCGGCTTGACCAGCAGATAGCCTGAAGACTTCATCTCCAGCTGCCCTTTGAAAAGTTCCGTCGAAGGCGCATGCCCGATTGCAATGAACACGCCGTGGGCATTTATCACCCGCTCTTCGCCAGTCTTCACATTTTGAACCCGAACACCGGTCACTGATTTCGGATCGGTATCGCCAACGATCTCTTCAACCTTCGAATCCCACACGACCTCAACCTTTGGATTCTTGAACAGCCGGTCTTGAAGAATTCGCTCGGCACGGAATTCGTCGCGGCGATGGATCACTGTCACTTTAGACGCAAAATTCGTGAGGAAAATCGCCTCCTCGACGGCCGTGTTGCCTCCGCCAACGACAATCACCTCTTTGCCACGATAGAAAAATCCATCGCACGTCGCACAAGCCGAAACGCCATGTCCCTGGAAAAAATCCTCCGACGGCAGGCCCAGCCACTTCGCCTGAGCACCAGTCGAAATAATCAGCACATCGCACGTAAATACGTCGCCAGAGTCTGCCTCCAGCCGAAACGGCCGCGTGTTGAGATCCACTTTGGAAACATGGTCCATGATGATCTCGGTGCCGACGGCACGCGCCTGAGCCTCCATCTGCTCCATCAACCATGGACCTTGAATGGCTTCGGCAAAACCGGGGTAGTTCTCAACTTCTGTCGTTATTGTGAGCTGCCCACCAGGTTGGATACCCTGGATCACCAGCGGTTCAAGCATCGCCCGCGCCGCATAAATCGCGGCGGTATAGCCAGCCGGGCCAGAGCCGAGGATGAGGACTTTCGTATGTCGCGGGCTGGACATTGGGGCGCTCCTAGAACGTATCTCTCCAGGCTGGCCGGCATCTACCAGCAGGCAACCTGGAATTCAGCAAATCAAGTGCCCGTAAAGTGGGCAGCGCGCGACGCTTGGTCAATGCTGGAGAACGTCGCGGTACGCTGTTCATGAAATTGCACACCCATAACGGGCGAAATCAGCGGTAAGACAAGCAAATGGCGGATCAGGCCAGCAACGCCCAATCCGCCAAATTACAAAGCAGCAACCGAGGGTTATTTCTTCAACCTGTTCCTGAAGCTCGTCAGTTCGGCAGCGCAATCAGGCGTAAGCTTGCTCTCATTTTCATCAATGCACTGGGCGATGCGCCCTTCACCAGGTTCAACCGAGCCACAATGTTCCTTGATGTCGCTTTTGCAGATTTCAGCTGCATTTTCCAGGTTGCTTTCAGCACCGGCAAACCCTTGCGCCACCTCCAGCATGGTCCAAAAGCATTTCGAGCTGATTTTGTCTTCATGCGCCATGAGACACATGGCAACCCGGCCATTGCCCGGCGTCACCTGTGGGCAGTATGTCGATATGTCACCGTCACATGAGGCTTTTGCCAATTCAAATGCAGCTTCAGCTGCGGCAAGCACGTCGGCGCGCAGATTCTTGTCTTGCGCATGCGCGCTCCCCACCGCTGCGAAGCATAAGGTAAGCGCTGCAACGGTCTTAATTGCATAGCGGCGCACGTTCGCCATTTTAGTACTCCCTGGAATATCTTTCCGATTTTCTTTTTGTCTCGTTCTGGCCGCCGCGACCTGCACAGCTGCCTGAGAAATACCTATATCAGGTCGCAGGGCACTGCCCAAGCACGCCTTTCCGGTCACAGACACTTGCTTCCACGCCCCAAACGGGACTGAGCCGGCCAGCCTGCGCCTTGGCATGGCCGTAACCAGAATCAGACACCGGATTGATGTCGCCAAGCGCGCAAACGTATAGTTCGAAAGTAGCACTTCGCCGCAACTCATGAGGAGACCAAGCATGCGAAATCTGGTGAGCGCCCTTCTCGTCGGCCTTTTCACCCAACTACCCGGACCGGCATTCGCGTTGCTCCA
>JBKEAX010000542.1:0-4137 GCA_047972825.1 Hyphomicrobiaceae bacterium
CACTCGTCTTGGGCGAGCGGGTTAAGGCGTCTGCGGTTTCTCAGTCCCATGCGCGATAGTGTGAGCGCTTCGGCCGCGACTTCTCGCACCGTCCTTTTCCGGAATGGCGCCTGAAATGCCAGCCTGGGCACGTCGCGGCGCAATTGCTCGCGTTCCTCCGCTGTCCAGTCGCGCACGAGGTCCCATGCCCCCGCCAGCGCAGTGTCATCATAAAGCAGGCCAACCCAGAACGCTGACAAACCCACAATCCGCCCCCAGCGCCCACCGTCCGCCCCGCGCATTTCCAAAAAGCGCTTCATTCGGACCTCGGGGAACAAGGTCGTCAGGTGATCCGACCAGTCATCCAGCGTCGGGTAAACGCCTTCCAGGCCCGGCAATCGTCCTGCCATGAAATCACGAAAGGAGCGTCCGGCAACATCAATGTAGTTGCCGTCACGGTATACGAAGTACATCGGTACATTCAGCGCATACTCGACATAGGCTTCATAGCCCATTCCGTCCTCGAAAACGAATGGCAGAAGGCCAGTGCGCGCAGGATCGGTGTCACGCCACACTTCAGAGCGCATGGACTTGAACCCGTTTGGCTGGCCCTCGGTGAAGGGCGAGGATGCAAACAAGGCCGTGGCGATGGGCTGAAGCGCCAAAGAGACACGCAGCTTGCGAACCATGTCGGCTTCGCTGGCAAAGTCGAGGTTCACCTGGATGGTTGCCGTGCGGTACATCATGTCGAGGCCGTGGCTGCCCACCATGGGCATATAACCAGTCATTACCTCATAACGCTTCTTGGGCATGCGTGGCGTTTCGTTGAGCGTCCACTTTGGCGAAAAACCTACCCCGAGGAAGCCGATCCCAAGCCGCTCGCCGACACGCAGTACTTCCAAGAGGTGTTCTTCGGTCTCGGCCGCGGTTTCGTGAAGCGTGCGCAAGGGAGCGCCTGACAACTCAAACTGTCCACCCGGCTCCAGGCTGATCGTGCCGCCGATCTCACCTTCAGGACGCCGCAACGCGATTATGTGATCGCCTTCCAGTATCGGCACCCAGCGACAGCATTCAACCATCGCCTCCATCAATGCACGGATGCCGCGATCGCCTTCATAAGGCACGGGGGCACGATCTTCTGAGTAGAAGACGAACTTTTCGTGCTCGGTACCGATGCGCCATTGCGTGCGTGGCTTTTCACCCGCGGCAATCCAGCCAACCAGGTCTTTGGTGGAGCGCACAAGCGGGCTCTGGGCGCCTGCGACACGGGTCGACATAGAAAGATGCTCTCGTTCTGGTGATGTTTGGCGGGTGATGTTCGGCAGGTGACAATAGTGGTTGCGCCAGCTTTTGAGATCGGCGGGTTTACACACTTATGGGGGGCCGAGGTCTACTGCACAAGTCTCGTCATTTACATCGTGTACGACCGGTCTGGTATCGGGACACCGCCAATGCTAGATCGCGTTCACTTTTCACGGAATCGCGAACGCGATCTATTATCTTTTGTTTGAGCATGTTCTTCACGCCGAACCGCGCACACTTCGGCTGAACATGCTCTAGCGGCCAGCAGCAAAATCAACCAGATTTCCTGCACTCGCATCCCTGCCAGACAGACAAACCCGGACTGTCTTGGACCTATTGCTATTGAAACCGGCCCCTAAAGGTCAGTTGCCGCTGGGATTTGCCAGATTGCCGATCCAGGAGAAAAAAGTTGTCGAAGCTGACGAGGCGTTAGACTCGTTGCCGGTGCTGGCTGAGGACGGGCTCGTTTTAGCCGGAAGTTTAAGTATGGCCACGGGCGGCTTTGCCTTTGGAGCCTTATGGGCTGGCGGACGTTTAATGACCTTGCGTGCGGGCCGCTCGGTATCGGAGACCGGTTCATTTGCCAATTCCGGTTCAGGTGAGACCTCGCGTTCCTTGGGCGGTGATAAGGGAACAAAACCATAGGCTGCGGCGGCTTCCGGGCTGACTTCCTCGCGTTGGCGTCGTTGCGGCATATTTTGGACCGCCCCTTCACCTGTAACCGGGGCAAGACGGGCGGTCCGATGAGCCGCCTTGGGCTCTGTATTGGCCGAATTGTCTGCATTACGTTGCGGAACGGAAATAACGGCCGGTACAGCAGCGGCGGGTTTGGGTTCGGTGTTGGCAGCCTCTGAAACAGTTGCGGCTTCCGGCTGTGGCGGGCGGCCCAACCCCAGCGCCATCCGGCCTGGCAAGGGTTCGCGCGCGGATGCACTTTGACTTTCGGGCGCAACGGTCACGCCTGCAACAGTTTTGCGGGCGAAATCCAGCAGGGGTTTGAAGGCATTGGATAGGTCCACAGGTGCTGCAGTCGCAAAGGTCTGCTCTGCGGGCTTATTTTTTTCATCTGCTTGCTCGGATGCAATGGAAGCTGTCCCCATAATGGCTGGAGCATTCGCAGGCAGTGGCGGTGGACTGGTTTCATTGGTTTCCGCCAAAGCCTGCTCCGCAGGCTTCTTGTCGATCTCCCCGATGTTGAGGTGATTGGAAATTGCAGAGGCCTGCCGGTGCATTTCGTCTGCGAGTTCACGCGCTTCTCCGGCATCACGGCGGGCCTCAAGCAGCGTGGCATGAAACGCCATAGTGGATAAACCCGGATTGGCGTGGACCAATTTTGGTTGTCCGCCCGCAACAAGCTGAGGCGGTGAGTTAAGCGCAGGTGGCTGCTCAGGCAACGCAGATGAATACTGCGCCTGCGCCATGGCAGCGTTGAGATTGTAGGACAGGAGCGCCTCGCGCAGCGGTGCAAACTGAGTTCCCGACACGAACCGGGGCATCGCCTTTCCTGGCTGTGCAAACAGCCCTGCAACCGCCTTTTCAGAGGCTCCTATTTGCTGCCAGCTTGCACCTGTTGGATTGAGCATCACAAAGCAGGCCACAGCCGTTGCAATCGAAATCCGCCCGACACTGCCGAATGATAGACGGGTCTGGCGCGTCAAGCCCTCAATTTCAAAGCCCTGCAGGGGCTTCGTCGACAGATTCAGGTTCGCACGCAACAGCTTGGGCATGACACGACACTCACAAACGCACACAACGCAATCGCCGACAAGGCGATCAACACGCACACCGCGGGTATAACTCACGCACGCGGCTGGTTATTTCCTGGGAAAGTCGAGACTGGGAGCGATGCGGTAACGCCGCTCGCGCTTCAGATGTGAATGCGCCTGGATGCTAAACGCATCCGCCCCCGAAACACCGTTCCCCCCGGAATGTAGTTGCAGTCAAACTAAATATATAAAGCAAGGCCTTAAGCCCTGCGTTGCCGATGCACATGCTCTGCATTCAGTGCGGCAGGAACAAGGCAAAGCATCATTGCCAGTCGCCCAAAACGGCATTCACAACCGCAAGCGCGGCAACTGCCGCCGTATCGGCACGCATGATGCGCGGCCCAAGCGAGAGTGCCGTGACGAAGGGTTTGGCGCGTAGCAACGCGCGCTCGTCCGCGTCAAAACCGCCTTCTGGCCCAATCAGCATCCCAATGGGCCGCTGGTACTTCTCCGCTGACGGCGCGGCCGAATCTGCTGATTTCACCGCCTCCAGAGCTGCAACTGGATTGGAAATCTTGGCACGTTCATCACAAAAAATCAGTGGCGTACCGTGCGGCCAAGTCTCGATTGCGACGGCAAGGGGTTGTGGTGCTTTGATCATCGGCACCGAGAGGATACCGCACTGCTCCGCCGCCTCGATTGCATTGGCCCGCATGCGCTCCAGGTTCACCCGTTCAGCCACGGTGCGGCGGGTGAGAACAGGCCAAAGCTGGCCCGCGCCCATTTCTACGGCCTTCTGCACCATATAATCCAGCCGGGCGCGTTTTAGGGGGGCAAACATATAGATGAGCCCGCTCGCCGGTGTCTGTGGCCGGGTCTGGCACTCAAGTTGTAGGGCGCAGTCTCGTTTGCCGCGCACAGACAGCCGCGCGCGCCATTCGCCGTCGTGGCCATTGAATACGTGTATCCCGGCTCCATCGGCTAGACGCAGCACGTTGCGCAGGTAGTTGGACTGCTCTCGCGAAAGGGCAACCTCGCCGTCCGCCGCCAGTGGCGCATCCAGCCAAAGCCGCTGAGCATTGAAATCGTGGACCGCCATGACCTGACCTCTTTGGGGCCGGACCCTACCGCAATAACGCGCGCCTGCAAG
>JBKEAX010000571.1:0-5303 GCA_047972825.1 Hyphomicrobiaceae bacterium
GCCGGTGTTCTGCATCGCCGCTGCTATCGCCAGTGTCTTGCCGCCGGCCCCCGCACAAAGATCCAGCACCTGCTGGCGCGGCCCGGCGCCGGTGAGGGCTGCGGCAATCTGGCTGCCTTCATCCTGGACTTCGAACCAGCCCTTGCCGTGGGCTGCATCCGCTTCGACATTGGGCGGTCGTGCTGCGCCTTGTGGCGGCGGAATGCGCACGCCAATGGGCGAGAACTGTGTCGAACCCGCATTGAAACGAGCAAGTGCCTTCAGGACTTTTTCTCTATCGGCCTTCAGCGTGTTGACGCGCAAATCAACAGGAGCACGCGACGCCATCGCTTGACCTTCAACCACCAGCCTGGAACCGAACGCCCTGGAAAGCGACGGCAAGAGCCATTCAGGAATATCGGCACGCACATCTTCGGGCACATCGTCAGGCAGTTCGGTCGCCAGAAGAGCCGCTTCCTGAATGCTCAACGGATCAGGCGCGTGCCGTTCATCCTGTGACGTTGCTTCAGCTATCGTCTCCGATGACATGGAAAATGTCTGCCTGGCTGCGGCAAGAACCAGAGCGCGTGGGGCATCACTGTGCATTTGAGCAGCGAGTGACCTGCGGCGGCGCAAGACATCGAAAACCAGTGAACCAATTGCGGCGCGATCCCCCGAGCCTGCAAAACGCCGCGCGCGCCCCCAGTCGGCAAGCACAAGCGAGGCAGGACGATGCTCCTTTTCGATCGCGTCAATAATTTCGATGGCGGCTGCCAGTCGCGCACCGACCCGCATGCGTCAAACGCCTCCGGCTATAAGAATGTGAAGCAATGCGGCTACCATCACACACCACCGGGGTAGTTCGGGCTTTCTCGCGTGATCGTGACGCCATGGGCATGGCTCTCACGCATGGCGGCAGGTGAAATACGCACAAAGCGCGACTTCAAATGCAATTCGGGAATGTTCGCGGCACCGCAATAGCCCATGCCCGCGCGCAAACCGCCCACCAACTGGTGCAAAACGCCATCGACTGGCCCCTTGTAAGGCACCTGCCCTTCGATTCCTTCGGGCACCAGTTTCAGCGTGTCACGCACTTCTGCCTGGAAATATCGATCCGCCGAGCCGCGCGCCATGGCACCGACGGAGCCCATGCCGCGATATGACTTGTAGGTGCGTCCTTGGTACAGATAGGTTTCGCCCGGAGCCTCGTCTGTTCCTGCCAACAGCGAACCGACCATGACGACATCCGCGCCCGCGGCAATAGCCTTGGCAATGTCACCTGAGAACTTGATGCCACCATCAGCAATGATGGGAATGCCGCGCTTGTGCGCCGCCTCGGCACAGTTGGCGATGGCGGTCAGTTGCGGCACGCCCACACCAGCAACGATGCGCGTGGTGCAGATTGAGCCCGGGCCAATGCCGACCTTGACGCAGTCCGCGCCCGCGTCGATGAGCGCCTCGGTTGCCTCGGGTGTTGCCACATTGCCTGCAATAACCTGCACTGCGTTTGAGAGCTTCTTGATGCGGCTGACGGCTTCGAGCACACGGCTTGAATGACCATGTGCGGTATCGACGACAATCAGATCGCACCCCGCCGCAATCAGCCGTTCGGTCCGTTCATAGCCATCCTCGCCGACAGTCGTGGCAGCGGCGACACGCAGGCGGCCTTGGTCGTCCTTGCAGGCGCTGGGGTGTTTTTGCGCCTTTTCGATATCCTTCACCGTAATCAAGCCGATGCAGTGATAGTCATCATCGACCACCAGCAGCTTTTCGATCCGGTTTTTATGCAGAAGGCGGCGGGCTTCTTCCTGATCGACCGTTCGTTTGACCGTGACCAGGTTCTCCTTGGTCATCAAGTCTGATACGGGCTGGTCGAGGTTGGTGGCAAAACGGACGTCTCTGTTGGTCAAGATCCCAACAAGGCGTCCTGTCCCATTGCCCTGGGCATCTACGACTGGAATGCCCGAAATGGAGTGCTGCGCCATCAGCTCCAGGGCCAGCGACAGAGTGGCATTGGGAGGGATCGTCACGGGGTCGAGGACAATTCCGGATTCGTATTTCTTGACCTGACGGACGTGGTCGGCCTGTTCCTCTGGCGACAGATTGCGATGGATGACACCGATGCCGCCGGCCTGGGCAACGGCGATCGCCAGCCGAGCCTCCGTCACGGTGTCCATGGCCGACGATATGATCGGGATGTTGACTGAAATGCTGCGGGTAACCCGCGACGAAACATTGACCTCGCCCGGCATCACGTCGGACGCCCCCGGTACCAGCAGGACGTCGTCAAAGGTAAGCCCCAACCCGCCCTGTCCCTCGATTTGGCGCAAAGCCATGCGGCATCTCCCTGGCAAATGTGGAATTGGGCGACAAGATCGCTCAGGCCCTAGCGGCCCCACGAAACCGATGTCGCATGGCGTATATCACTCGAGCCGGTGGGTGGGAAGTGAGGGGCCTGCTCCGATCGAGGCTTTAGTCTGTTTTTCCCTTGAACCCTGTCGCCAAAACATAAAGTTCAGCAGATTCAGAACGGCTTGCCGGCGGCTTTACATGGCGGACAACCGCGAAATTCCGCTTTAACAGATCAAGGAGATCGCGTTCTGTGCCCCCCTGGAACACCTTGCACAGGAACGCACCACCAGGAGCCAACACATCAATGGCGAAGTAGGCGGCGGCCTCTGCCAGCCCCATAATCCGCAAATGATCAGTTCGAGTATGGCCGACAGTCGGCGCAGCCATATCAGACAGGACGATGTCTGCCTTCCCGCCCCGCAACAGCGATTTGAGCTGCTCTTCCGCCGTCTCGTCCATGAAATCGAGCTTCAGCAGGGTGACGCCGGGCAGTGGTTCCACGTCGAGATAGTCGATACCGATCACTTGACCGTCACCTGTCAGCGACTTCACGCGCTCGGCGGCTATCTGGCTCCAGCCTCCAGGCGCCGCACCAAGGTCTATGACCCGCTTGGCAGGCTTCAAAAAATGGTACTTATCGTCAATCTCGGTGAGCTTATAGGCCGCGCGGGAACGCAAACCTTCGAATTTGGCAGACTTGACATAAGGATCGTTGAGCTGGCGTTCCAGCCAACGGGCCGAGGATACCGTACGCTTGCGCGCCGTTTTCACGCGCACCTTGAGCTGCCGCCGCCCACCATCAGGGCCGCTAATCTTGCTTCCGGCTTTATGTCTTTTCGCCATTGTTATTCAATCATTTCCGTCTGCCGCGACGACGGCGGCGGCGCCCCGACCGTATGACCCGATCTTCGCCCATCAATTGCATCAAGATGCCTTCGCGCAAGCCACGGTCCGCAACACGCAGGCGCGGGCTGGGCCACATCTGCATCAAAGCTTCCAGTATCGCACAGCCGGCAAGCACCAGATCGGCCCTGTCACGACCAATGCACGGCTCTGCAATGCGTTCTTCATAAGTACGCCCAAGCAAATCGTAGACGACATCCCGGGCGGCATCCGAGTTGAGCCAGCAACCGTCCACCTGATTGCGATCATAACGCGGCAGCCCGAGGTAGACGCCGGCAACCGTGGTGACTGTTCCAGACGTTCCCAGCAGATGCCGCGATCGGCCCGCCAGGCGCGTCGTGAACTGATGCTGAGCCTCAAACGGTGCTAAAAGGTTTTTGACATAATCGACCATTGCGCTGAACACGTCTTCGCTGACAAACCGTCCGCCAAAGGTTTCTGCAAGCGAAACGACCCCGACAGGCAGCGACGTCCACGCCACGATTGCGTTCTGCACGGCTGCGCGGTTCAGCACACCGCCGCGTGCCTCCTTGCCCACTTTGGCGAGGTCCAGCCATATCAGTTCTGACGACCCACCGCCGATATCGAACACAAGCACATTATCAACCTGGGGATCGATGAGCGATGCACAGCCTGCCACGGCGAGGCGTGCTTCACCCTCCCTGCTCAGGATTTCGATGTTCAGGCCGGTACTCTCCCCCACACGGGCCAGGAACTCTGCACCGTTGCTGGCCACCCGGCAGGCTTCAGTGGCGACCAACATCGAACGCTTCACGCCATGGCGCTCAATCTTCTGAGCGCATACGCGCAGAGCATCAATCGTACGCCGCATGGCTGATTCAGAAAGCGCACCGGTTTGGGTCACACCCTCACCAAGACGAATGATGCGGGAAAAGGCGTCGATGACCTGGAAGCCGCGCCGGGAGGGCCTTGCCAGCAGGAGGCGGCAGTTGTTTGTACCTAAATCGAGCGCACCGTAAACCTCGCGCGTGTCGCCATTCAGCTTCGGCTGGTTGCGGCGGGCCTGTCCGTGAGTTCCCCCCCGATTTTGCTGGGGACGCTGATTGCCTGGAGGAAAACCTGGACTCTTACCTGATGTCCCACCGTGCTGATGCCTGTTACGGCCTTCGTGCTGGTGATGCCGGCGGAGTGCCTCAGAGGGAGGCATTTGGGATGAAGCTGGGGCCGGCCGATCATCTAGCCTGCCACGATCCATACTCGCATCGCTGGTACTCTGTGGTGTCTCAATCGCGCCGGTAGGTTGTGGCGGGCCGATGGCATCCACTTTAGCGTCACGCATACCCGGACCCGTAGCGTTGTCCGCTGGCCGCTCATTTGAATTTGGCGGTTCGGGCACGCCGGGCGCACCTTCCGCATCTTGAAGACCCTTCACGGACCCCTTCCCAGCGCCTGGCCGCGCGCAGCACATGCATGCCGCCGCCTCCACAGGCGTCTCCTGGTTTTGACTTGCTACTACTGTAGCAGGTCAGCGGGAGTGGTAAAACCTGCTTGCGCTGCCAGCGCGCGCCAACCAACCGGCGATTGCATCTTTGGACCCGGCCTCATTGGCATTGAACCGGCGAGATGGTCAGCCGAGGCGAAATATGCTCCGTAAAATCGCCAACAACCCATTGGAAAGACTTGGGTCGACAATGCCGCTGTCCAAGTATTTGCAGTTGCAAGCGTCCTTCCTTCAGAAATGAGCATCATAAAGGAAAAATGGCCTTGTTCGCATCCAGCCACTGGCGAAGTCGCAACCGCGAAAGGCTCAGTGTTTCGCGCCCTCAACGGAGGATTAATCTGCATTCGGCCTTGGTGGCTCTAGTTCTTGCTTCCGTGCAATTTCTCGCATCTGGTTCAAGTGCAGAAGCTCAGAATGCCAATGGTGCAGCGCGTGTGACGGCCGCCTACCCTGACCAAATTTCTGAAATTCGCGAGGGAACGATTTTCTGGCGCGATGGCACGACGTCGCCGTTCGATGATGGAACAGGGCCGAAAAACTTCCACGAATGGTTAACCAATCCCGACGTTGAAGACATGCTCATGCAGCCCTACGCCACTGGCCCCAT
>JBKEAX010000385.1:0-6263 GCA_047972825.1 Hyphomicrobiaceae bacterium
TCAGCGCTTCTTCTGGCACGGCAGAATGTAGGTAAATCCCGTGCATGAATCGTCTGGTTCGCATGATGAGTGGGGAACGACTTCAACCTCGTTTGTGTCCGATTCACCGCTGGCTAGTTGAAGCATGACGAGAGGGTCCAGGAGTTGTGCTTTCGGGTTTAGCCACGTAGGGCCGCCGTGCTTGTTGATGGTCCACTGGATCTCGTCGGAAGTTGTCTTCCAGACTTCCCAATGCACCTCGGGCAGATAAAAGAGCTTGCCGCCAGGCCTGTATACACGGGCTAGACGTTGGCCGCGCGTTATGGTGTCGCCAACCTCAAAGTGGCTGATTTCATTGTAATTCAGATGATCGAAGGACGAATAGTAGAGGGGTGCACCGGAGCTGAGGCCGACGTCGTCGCGCGTATGGGAAATAATAAGCGATCCTTCCCAGCCCCACCCCCAATTTGACTTCCAGACCGCGCGAACTTTGCCATCCGCCGGGGCAACGATCCAGTCGCGAATCCGGCCGCCATCTACCCCGGTGTGCTGTTCGCTTCGTGCCGAGCCGTCTAGGTCTATCCAACTTCCGTAAAGCGAGGTGAGCGGCGAACACTCATAGCCCTTCGGGTAGATGGGAACGAGACCGCTCAATTCAACCGTGTCCACAGTGCCGGAGTGGCTCCAATCCGCCCGCACCGTATCGGTGGCAAGGCCAATAGCCAGGATGGCAATGCATACGCGCCAACCTCGAACCAACGACACCATGTTTTTTCACCTTCTTGTTGCTGCCAGTGCAGATCCAATTCGCTGGATCCGGTAGTTATCGAAACGGAAATATGGGATCGAAATTAATCATTCCAAGGCCATGCAGTTAACGTTAAATATTGGTTGCTTCTAACGGTTCATTTCATATTTGGATAAAGTCCAACTGCAAATGTTATTTGATTTTTAACATAGGCAGTAGAAATCGTGAATTTATTTGATCCAAGAATTCACTTGTTGGTAAGAAATAGCAAGTTTTTCACGAGGCGGTCGCACAAAAGTGTGAAGCTCCATCGGGGAAGCTCGGCGCCTCATGGCAGCGGCAATGAAGTCAGATTCAAGCGCAATGCAATTTCAAACGATGTGGTCGTTTACTATGTGCCGCACACCTTGGGAAAGTGCAGCGCGTCGGAACTCTCGGCACTGACGCAAGCCGACTATCGCGAATTCGCAGCCATCAAGCACGCCGGTTCGCGCAATCGCAGCATGCTGACACGAGCGGCGCTGCGGCAGGCGTTGAGTGAAGTCACCCAGGGGCGCTTGTCTCCATCGGAATGGGTTTTCACACGCGATGCCTTCGGCAAGCCAAAAGTTGATGCCTCATGCCCCCAGGTGCATTTCAGCTGCTCCCACTCAGATGGCTGTTCAATGGTGGCTGTTTCAGCGAAGGGCGAAATCGGCATCGATCTGGCCTGCCACCAGGCAAATTTCGATTTATCGCTTGCTGAACTCTTCCTTTCCCAGCGTGAAACACACGCCCTTGACGGAGCATTCAACTCCAATTCGTTAAAGCGGCAAGCATTTTGCAGGTTGTGGGCACTCAAGGAAGCGTATCTCAAAATGAACGGTGAGGCGCTTTCGGAAAGTATCCGAGATGTGGAGTTCGATCACGAGACCGATCGGCTGACACGAACAGCAACCGGCGAAGATGGAGCCGTCCAGCCAGGATTTAGAACGTGGCAGCTTGCTGCAGGAGGCCGCAGCTATTCAGCGGCCCTAGCGTTTTCAATTCATTGAGGGGCGGTGTACCTCTGAGTTTAAAGTTTGAGCCAGGGCAATGTATTGCGTACCTGACACCTATGAGGGCGGCCGAGCGCTTTATTCTCACGAAGCCCCACGCCTGCTTCATCATTATTTTGAACAGCAGGTTCTCCT
This sequence comes from Hyphomicrobiaceae bacterium, assembly GCA_047972825.1. GTDB lineage: Bacteria > Pseudomonadota > Alphaproteobacteria > Rhizobiales > Hyphomicrobiaceae > JAEUMD01. Next base: position 1,900 of record JBKEAX010000385.1, read on the forward strand.
GCGACCCAACGCGACCGCGGTAGAATTCTCAGGGATTGCGCTGAGTTATCTGGAGCTGGACCGTTGTGCCAACAGGATTGCCAACTTCCTCGCCGCGCGCGGTGTTGAAAGTGGTGATCTTGTCGGTATTTATCTAAGGAAATCAGAGCGCCTTTACGGCGTGATCCTTGGCATTCTCAAAGCCGGTGCCGGCTACGTTCCAATTGATCCCAAGTTTCCCCTCGATCGCGTCCAGGCAATTTCTGATGACGCGCGGCTCAAGTTCATCATTTCCGAGCATGAACTGGCCAACGCAATAGAAGAGAATGTCAGCGTCAACCTTCTGCGACTCGAATTGGAACAAGGCGCAATTGATGCGGCGTCCGACTTGCCGCTTGTATCAACGGCCATCACGCCAAGCCATCTTTGCTACGTCATCTATACGTCTGGTTCCACGGGGCGGCCAAAAGGCGTCATGATTGAGCATCGCAACGCGGTGGCCTTCGTCGAGACGATAGAGCCTGTTTACCAGGTCAACGAGACCGACCGCGTCTACCAAGGATTTTCAATTGCGTTCGATGCATCCGTCGAAGAGCTATGGGCCGCATTGGCCCATGGTGGCACACTGGTCGTGCCAACAGAAGACGTAGAGCGTTCGCCATTGGATGTCTCGACCTTTGTTAACAAGAATAGCATCACATATTATTCGACCGTTCCCACCATGCTTTCCATGGTCGACCAGGATCTACCTACCGTCAGAACGTTGGTGCTTGGCGGCGAGGCTTGTTCAGACGAGCTGGTGTCCAGGTGGGCCAAGCCTGGCCGCAGGATGTTGAACACCTATGGACCAACGGAGGCAACGGTTGTTGCCACCTGGTCGGAGTGCCATGCTGGTATTCCTGTCACCATCGGCAGAGCCTTGCCGGGCTATACGGCTCATGTTCTCGATGACTCCGGGGAGCCGGTAGCGAGTGGTCAGGCTGGTGAGCTTTACATTGGTGGCGCAGGGGTCGGTCGCGGCTACATGAACCTGCCGGACATGACGTCATCGCGCTTCGTGCCGGACCGCTTCGGCAGCGACCCGCAAGGCCGGCTTTACCGGTCATTCGATCACGTTAGGCTCGGCGAGAACGGCGAACTTCATTTTCTCGGCCGGCTGGACGACCAGGTTAAGATCAGAGGGTTTCGGATTGAACTGTCTGAAATCGAGGCAGTGCTTGTCAGTCAGCCCGATATCAAGGCTGCCGCGGTCGGCGTTACGGAAGTTTCGCAACTCAAGGAGCTGGCGGCCTTCGTTATTCTCAGCGATGGCGTCGATACGCTCGACCGCGAAGCACTTTCTGAAATCCTGCGGCAGAAAATGCCGCCTTACATGATTCCCAAGTATCTCGATTTCGTCGACGATCTGCCTACGATGCCGAGCGGAAAGATTGATCGCAAACGTCTGCCTGCGCCGCAGAACCTATTCAAGGGGGCAGGCAAGATCATTGAGCCTGCAGACCCTATCGAGGAGGTTGTCGCACAAGCCTGGCAGGACTGTTTCAAGCTGACGGCGCTTTCCGTCGAAGCTGATTTCTTCAACGACCTTGGTGGCCACTCGTTGCTCGCTGCACAATGCGTCAATAAACTCCGCAAGAGTTTGTCCGGAGTAGCTTTGTCGGTCCGGGATATCTATGAGCGTCGCACTGTCCGTGCACTCTCTGCTGAATTGCGTCAACGCGGGTTGGATGAAAGCCGCTTACTTCAAAATCAAGACGAGCAAGCCTCGCTTTCTCAGGACGACAATGGGAAGCCGTCGATGTTGGTGCCTGCGCATGTGCGTTGGTTCACGGTGACGGTGCAGGCGGTCGTTGCGACAATCTATTATGGCATTGGCACGGCGCCGCTGGCGTTTGCAGCCTTGATGTACGCTGGCGTTCAAGCCGGCGACATTACAATCGAACGCGCCTTGCATTCATCCTTCATCGTGGGCTTTGCTGCATGGCCCAGCATGTTGGCCCTTAGCATTCTGGTGAAGTGGGTTGTCATCGGCAAATACAAGCCCGGCCGCTATCCCCTGTGGGGCAGTTATTACCTGCGCTGGTGGGTTGCAACGCGCTTCCAGGCCCTGAGCTTTTCCTACATCTTTGTCGGCACGCCGCTCATGAACCTTTATTTCCGCGCAATGGGCGCGAAGGTTGGAGCGAACGTCAATCTAAGCTCTCCATATTGCACGGCCTTCGATGTTGTCAGCATTGGCGATAACACAAGTGTGGGGCTTGAAAGCCAGCTTCTCGGGTACCGAGTGGAAGACGGCTTTCTCGTTATTGCGCCAATCGAAATCGGCAAGGATTGCTTTGTCGGCATGCATTGCGCAGTCGGGCTGGACACCTCCATGGAGGATGGTGCGCGCCTCGACGACATGTCGCTGTTGCCTGACAATACCGCTATTCCCTCAGGCGAAGGCTGGAAAGGCGCGCCGGCCAAGAAAGCAAATGTGTCAGTGCCCGAGCCGCAAGCAAGGCCCGCCAGCGCGCTACGCCGGTTCACGTTCGGGACTCTGCACCTGCTTTTGATCTACGTGATGGGCTACTTCCTGATTGCTGCGGCTCTGCCCGCAGCCACGATTTTGGCATTCACTTACCAGGCATGGGGAGTTGCTGGAGCGCTTCCTGCTGTGCTCATAGCCGTACCTGCATCCATGGCGGCTTATACGCTCGGCATTGTGATCGTAACGCGCCTTCTGAAGGAACGTGACGAGAAGAGCATCCCACTGCATTCGTGGCACTATCTAAAGCACTGGTTCCTGGCCTACATGCTGGAGAACACCAAGACGATTCTGAACTCGGCCTATGCGACAATCTATTTTCCAAGCCTCATGCGCGCGCTAGGTGCCAAGGTTGGCAAAGGGTCGGAGGTCTCCACGGTTTCCCATATGACGCCGCATCTGCTGGAAGTAGGTTCGGGGTGCTTCCTGGCGGACGCGTGCATCGTTGGCGGGCATCGTATCCATGGAGGAACCATGGAGATCGCCAAGGTGCGCATTGGTGACAAGACCTTCATTGGCAACAGTGCCCTGGTGCCCGGTGGCGTCAACATTGGAAGCAACACGCTGATTGGTGTCGGTTCCACGCCACCCAGCGGAATGACGAATGTGCCTGACGACACCCGCTGGCTTGGCTCGCCAAGCTTCGAACTGCCCCGCACACAGCAAGGCTATTGTTTTGCTGAAGACACGTTGTACGCGCCAACCCGCGCCGCCATCGCTGAGCGGGCTTTCACGGATGCAATGAGGGTGCTGCTGCCCGGCTATATTCTTGGCGCCATCGCCGTCGCTTATTTCGGCTGCCTGGTCGGGGCATACAACCTGTTACCGCTTTGGGCACTTGTTCTCGCAGTACCGCCTCTGGCAGCGTTGGGTGCTTTTCTTTCTGTGGCAGCAACGGCAGCCATCAAGGTCACACTACAGGGCAGGCTTCAACCGCTTGTCAAACCGCTTTGGTGCCGGTTCGTGTGGCGCAACGAGCTTGTCAATGGTGTCTACGAGGGCGTTGCCGCTTCAACCATGGCGCCACTGCTCGGCACGCCAATGGTATCAGCCTGCCTCCGCATGATGGGCTGCAAGGTTGGCCGCTGGTGCTTCATTGAAACAACGCTGTTTTCCGAGTTCGATCTTGTTCACATCGGTGATCGCGCTGCCATCAACATGGGCGGAACGATCCAGACTCATTTGTTTGAGGACCGTGTATTCAAGGCCGACAATCTCACCATCGGTGATGATTGTTCGATCGGCAACATGGCCTTCATTCTCTACGATACAAGGATGGATCAAGGCTCCAAGCTCGGTCCACTGTCCGTTCTCATGAAGGGTGAGTCGTTGCCTGCCTCGACAACATGGGCAGGAATTCCTTGCGAACTGGCAGCATCCGTTCCCGTCCGGCACAATGACTCTGGCAGCCATGAACCGATGGGTTTCATCTCCGGAAGCAAATACCGCTTTGTGCCGGTGACACGTGGCATACCTGAAGCAGTTAAGCCTCAGCCTGTCACCAGGTTAGTGCACGGTCTGGGCTCGAAGCTTGATGCAGCGGAATAAGCGAGTGCGCGCCGCAGGGAATTGTTGCGTGCGCAACAGGTGTTGATTGCGCTCGCTTGCATGCAGTTGTTGAGCGCAAGTGCACTGAAAAATTGTGCGTGCACTGCTCCAATACAAATCATCCGTTAACGTTTGTGAAATGATTTCGCTACATAAGCTGTTCACGGTGTGGGCACAAAGCAACAAGGTACACATTCGGCGAGAAAGTGATATCGCGACTCTGGTTCAAAATCGCGAATCACCTGCAATGTGACAGGGTGCTATGAAAAGCCCGCCCATCAGACAAGGGCGTCAGCTGACATTTTCTGGG
>JBKEAX010000623.1:0-2999 GCA_047972825.1 Hyphomicrobiaceae bacterium
CAAAGACTAAATTGGGAAGTGCCTATAAGCCAAATCGGTCCGCCCAGACGCAAGTTTCCAAAAAATCTACTGCAGCCAAGTCCGCAGCTCGCAAAAACGTAAAAAAGCGGGTCAGAACTTCAAAAGTCACGCGCTCATCGAAGAAGCGCTATTCGGCTAATTCCGGTGGCGGTCGCCACAGCGGTTTGGCGTCCTATTACTGGCAGCCGCAGCGTGTCGCTTCTGGCGGCTGGTTCAATCCAAACGCACTGACCGCAGCACATAAGACGCTTCCATTCGGAACACGCGTGCGCGTCACCAACCGCCACAACGGCCGCTCCGTTGTTGTGAAAATCAATGACAGAGGCCCGTATGTGAAGGGTCGCGTTATTGACCTTTCAAAGCGCGCTGCCGGCGTAATCGGCATGAAGGGTGCTGGCGTTGTTCCGGTATCAATCGCAGTACTTGGCCGCTAAGCAGCCAAATCTCATCGGTTTGAGACAGCCCCGGTCCTTACGGACCGGGGTTTTTTGTTGGGTTAGCAACGCCAAACACGGATCAAATTCCGTGTCCCAAATCAAAGGGCCACACTGCTCGACATTCTTCGCTATCAATGGAAAAAACCGGCAACTTCCAGCAAATTTGGGTTAGGGTAGCTTGGTTGCAGCGACTTTTCTGCCTGCACGTTGGTCAAAGCACGAGTGATGCCCATACCCATGCAACACCAGCCCAGTCCGCGTGACCGAGACTCTGCCATCGCCGAAATCCGAAAGGCGATGATCGAGAAAAAACTGACCCAGGCCGAACTGGCCGATGCCGCTGACTGTCACGAAAAAACCGTGCAGAACCTGCTCGGTGGCCGCTCGGTCCGGGCACAAACACTATTTGACGTGTGCATGGTGCTAGGCCTGGACTTTGAACGCCTTCAGGGTGGCTGGGACAATACCGCCCTGAACGGTGCCAACGAGCCTATGGAATTGAAAGGTGAAGGCGGTCTGGTTGCCCCCGTCTACATGGGCGCTTACACCCGTGCGGCCGTTGACCACTACATCGGCTCCTACCTCACACTGCGCCCAGCCTTCTCACTACCTGATGTTATTATTGCCTACCGCACCGATATCGTCTGGGATCCCGAGTGGCCGTCACTACTGTTTGAGGAAAGTAGCCGTCCCGACGCCACCTATTCTCACCGGGGCCGGCTCTACGTCCCTGCTTCCTCTATGTTCATTCATCTCGTTTCGCTGACAAAAGGCGCCATGCGAATGGTGCTCGTCTCGCAAGTAGACCGTACCGGCGCCATGCGAGGGTTGATCACGACGCTCAACAAGCAGGGCGCAATGCTGATGCCCGTTTCATCTCCCATCGTCTATCGGCGCCAGGAAACGTTCGACACAGAAGCAATGGGCCAGATCCCGCCCGATCATCCTGATCATGCTCGCTACCAGGCACTGCTGAAGGAAACGATGGTCGATGGCTACGCCAGGGTCGTCGACGCCTGAACGATTTTAGGGTCCGGACCCTAAGAGCATGTTCAGCCGAAGTGTATGCGGTTCGGCGTGAAGAGCATGCTTCAGAGACAAGAGCATGCTCAGCCGAAGCGTGCGCGAGCCCGTGAAATGTGGACGTGATCCAGCCAAAGGACATTACCCAGCGTGGTCCAGCATCACGCCCGGCGGGCAATCGCGCCAGCAACGTCTACAGCAATCTCCGGTCCTGCTGGAGGCTGAGTGGTGGCAGCATCGCCAGGCTTGAAGTTGACGGGAGCACTCGGCGCTTGCCCAAGTATCCGCTCACCTAGCCGCGCAGTTTCACGACGGCCAATGTCAGTGCGATGCCGGTCCAGCCACTTGTGGGTTTCAGTACGGCCGGCCCCATGCAGATAGGTAAAGAGCCCCCAATCGGGCTTCATCTTTGTCTCAGGCCGCAACGTCGCCGTGTAGCGGCCAGCATCTATCATGTGAAAACGGTGGCGCTTCAGACGTGTTGCAAGCGAATTGCCTCTCATAAGACCTAACCAGCTTCGGCTTGCTTCGTTCCTTAGGGCATCAATCAACTCGATGTCGCGCCGCAACGGTGCGTTGAACGTAATGTGGTTGACGTGACCGGTAATCTCACGTGCACCCGTTGGCAGCTCTGAGCGTTCGCGCGGATTGAGCATGATCAGGACGGTGTCCTTGATGGCGCTCTCCCGCGCCAAGGTCACGATGTCTGGATTGGCCGAAAATCCGCCGTCCCAGTAGGCTTTGCCATCAATCTCAACAGCGTGGTGCAGCGTGGGCAGGCACGCCGATGCCAGCACGCTCTCAACTGTGATCTCTTTATTCCGAAAATGACGCGCATTGCCAGACGCAACCTCTGTTGCAGAAATCACAAGCCCGACCGGTGACGACGTTCTAATGAGTTCAAAATCGATCGTCTGCTCCAGCAGGCGGCGCAGCGGATCAAACCCGAGGGGATTGAACTCATAGGGCGACATCAGCCCCGCCATCTGATCGAGTGATGACCGCGTCAAACTGTATAAAAACGGATTGAGGCGCAGCAGATCGGGAACGCCAGCTTGATAGACAGCCTGCCAGACTTCGCGCAGCTTCTCTCGCGCGCGCCCACGCCCGCCTTCGGCAAGCCCTGCTGCCAGCGCAACAGCATTAACCGCACCGGCACTGGTGCCAGATACCCAGCCAAGTTCCAGGCGTTCTTCTTCAAGCAAACGGTCGAGCACGCCCCAGGTGAACGCACCATGAGCGCCGCCACCCTGAAGCGCGAGATTCAATCGAAGTGCTTTGCGAAGTAAACCCACTGCGCCCCCTGTCCGATGCCGCGCCGCGCGGCAAACGCGTGCGAAACGGCTCGCACCCCGGTTGGGCAGCATCATGTCGGGGAGACGTCGCAAGTACAATCGGAACGTTGTCTAATGCCTGTGCCGAACTTACGACTTCAGGTCATGTACCATGCGCCAACACCTTGCCCTCGCGCAGCAAAATTACTCCACGACAATTTATGAGCAGCAAAGTGGCATTATG
>JBKEAX010000626.1:0-4680 GCA_047972825.1 Hyphomicrobiaceae bacterium
CGATTTCAGCAAACGCACGCCCCTTACGCAGTGACGCTTGATCCTGAAGCTCCAGAAACTCACGCAGAATCCGCCTGCTCGCTTTCGAGGATGTAACTCCGGCCAATGTCATCAACTCCCAGTGTAAAAGCCTGACGGTAGGACGACTTTTCCTGATGCGCCCCAAGCAGCGCCGCACGATGCGAGCCCTTACTTCCGATGAAACATCAAACTCATCCAGGAACAAAGCCGCCGCACCAAGATAGTCTGAGTATTCCTGCAATTTGTTGGTTGAGACTGAGGTCTCGGTAGCTCTTATCAGAACGACAGGAGCATCCAGAATCGTCAACGAGTTTGCGTGATATGCCAAACGATAAGGCAGGCTTACGTCCTGAATAAAGACGCGCTCATCTGCACCGATGCTAGCCAGTTGACGCGTGCAAAAGAAGCGCATGCCGACAAGCCGCTTCTTGATCAGCGCAAGCAAGGCATCGCCATGCCAACTGCGCGTTGCTTGAGAGGAATCCTGCCCCGTCGCGGCATCTTCCAGATTTATTTTTCCGCCGTAAACGAGGTCAGATCCGTAGGTTTGTGCCGCATCCAGCAGCATTGCGCTGGCGTCGGGGGCAAGCACATCATCTGCGTCGACGAAGTGGATCCATTCGCCAGAAGCTGCTCGGATACCAAAATTGATTGCCGCAGACGGGCCGTGGTTTGCATCCTTCAGCACCAGCCGCACGGTCACGTCATCGGTGCTAATGTCATCTGCAATGGCCCTGAGCAGATCGACGGAACCATCGTGGGACCCATCATCAGCAAACACAATCTCGATTGGACGGATTGATTGCGCAAGAATACTGCTCACGAGTTCGCGCAAATAAGGCGCCTTGTTGTATACGGTTACAACATAAGAAATAATTGGATCGCTCACTGAATCGCCCCCACAACGACATCAATGTTCATTCAATTGAATTGATTGATTTAACCGCCCCAAAGCCAGCTGTACGCACGCCACGCTGCTGGCTTCCTCATTGCGAAATCAACAAGTGCCCCGTATCCCTCATAAAGCGGAGTAGCGAGTTGATTGCAGAGCAATCACAAACAGTGATACTCCATGTCTTCCCGCTGAGCATATGATATATGAATTATTTTGCAATAACTATTCACGAGGTTTGCAGAAAATACTCAGTGCGATTACAATTCTATATTCTTTAGATCTTCAACGGGACCGAAAAACTGAAATGCGGCATCGGCTATCAATCGTTGAACGAAACTTAATGCCTGCTGGAGGTCATGAGCGGACACAACTACGCGCGATAAGGAGGATGGCTCCGGACGCCAACATCAGCCTGATCGTTCCTGCAGATCAGCCACCGGATGCGTCAATCGAAGGTGTCGAGGTGAATGTCCTTCGTGAAGGTGACGATTGCTTTGTGGTTGAAGTCGCTGTCCACAGGACCATGAGCAAGTGATGGATGAGGGGGGCATGAACAAAATAAGCATATCTGTCTGCACGCGTCGTCGTCCGGAGATGTTGAGAGCGTGTCTCAAGTCCATTCTGACCCAGATAAAATCATCAGCCCGCGATGATATGCTGATCGTCGTCGAGAATGATTTGGAGCCTCTTTCACGCCAGATTATCAATGAGCTTGCCGAGGATTTTGCGGGTATCACGATTATCTATCACCATGAACCCAATCTTGGCATTCCCATTGCCCGCAACAAGTGCATTGATTTGGCGTTTCAGAATAAGGCCGACTGGCTTGCCTTCATTGATGATGATGAAATGTTGGGTGACGGCTGGCTGACTTCGATGCATCGTGCAATAGAAGAGTTCGACGCCGAAGCCATTGTTGGACCAGTGGTAGCGCTATGGCCTGACAAGCTTCCGGCCTGGTTCAACGTTCCGAAAACGGAGACTCGCCCTCGTGGCCATCGTCTTAAGACAGCGGCAACAAACAATACGCTTATCTCACTCGCCTGGCTGCAACCACGACGCGAGCAATTGCGCTTTGATGAAAAGATGCGTTTTACCGGAGGAGAAGATTCAGACTTCTTTTTCAGGCTGACGGACATGGGTGGCCGAATAATGTGGGTGGATGATGCACGCGTCTATGAACATATCGAAGGCGATCGCCTGACGGCAGTCTGGAACATCAAGCGGGCCCACAGAACAGCAGCAAGCAATTTCTATATATCGTCCAAGCGTCGGGGGTATATATATGCGTTCAGTCGCATTCTGCCCAAGATATTGGGGCGTTTTGCGAGAGGAATCGCACAGCTTGCCTTTGGCGCAGGTTTATTTCCGTTGCGCCACCCTGGTTCGCAAAGCTGGATGTTCGAAGGCGCAAAAGCCCTGGCATCGGCGGTCGGCAGCATGCAAGGAGTCGTTGGCATACAGCCCAACCCATATCGACGCGTTATTGGAAGATGAAATGGGCATTGCGTATTTGGTCGCATTTTAGCTCTTCAACTGGACTGAAAAACTGAAATGCGGCATCGGCTGTCAATCGTTGAGCGAAGCTTAATGCCTGCTGGTGGTCATGAGCGCACGCAACTAGGTGCGATAAGGAGGATGGCTCCGGACGCCGACATCAGCCTGGTCGTTCCTGCGGATCAGCCGCCGGATGCGTCAATTGAAGGTGTTGAGGTTCACACCCATCTTCAACCGCGGCGATTGCGCAAGAAAATGTCGGCGCATGAAGTGCAGGAAACCGAGGTCGCTTCCCTATCGCGTTACATCAAAACTCTGCCGCCCGAACTCCACCATGTGATTTTCATACCAACCACGATAACTTTTGACATTGAGTTGTTGCTCATGCTCGCAAGATGCGATTTTGGCGATAACGCACCGCGCCTTGCCGGACGCGTCTTGCGGTTGGAGGTCATTGCATCGCGCACGCCGGAAGAAATCACGGAATTGGCGAACTACTGCCGGAACCGTCGGCTGCTCATTTATACTGAGACACAAGAGATGGCCGACAAGATCGAATCACGATTCGGGGTTCCCGTGGCTGGCACGATGCTGTTTCCGTGTATGATTGAGCCGCACAGCGCCCATTACAACGACGTCTCTGCACAAACCCATGCAGACACCTGGTCGGTGATGTTTTTCGGCAATCCTCGCGAGGAAAAGGGCGTAGAGTTACAGCCGCGAATTCTGTCGAGCCTCCGCCAGGCGCTGAAACGCCAGCCTCTATCAAAGCCGGTCCATGTCTTCACGCAGACCTATTGGCTATCGAAGCTGAAGGGGCCGAAGCGAAAACACAATTATAGAATGATGAGAGAGGCCGCGATCAATCGGATCAACCCCGCTGGCCTTTCCATTCAATTGGCCTTCAATCCCATCCCGGATGCCCAGTTCCTTGCAAATCTAAATAGTGCAGATCTTCTCGTGTTGCCCTACCTGACCCCGCCATACGATACGGCCGGTTCTGGGCTGGTCATTGACGGTGCCCTGGCCGGCAAAGCGTTCGTGCACACCAACGGCATGGCGATGAATGAGTTTCTCAACTGCGGAAACGCAGAAAGCGCAGACACAGCGGAAGATTTCGGCCCCATGATCGTGACGATGCTAACGCAACTGAATTGCTATGCCGAGGGCAAGGTGGAAGCCCGGCAGCGCGTTTTAAAAGCAATGAAGGCGACGGGTGAGGAATTGAGGCGATTGCTAACGTTCTGACTTGGGTAGGGCCACTAGAATGGAGTTCAATTGCAAATTCAATTTCATCTTGGATCAGGCTCATTGTTCAGAATTAATCCACGAGCGTTCGCAAATAATCTGTCTCCAACAAGTCATTAAATTCGCCTAACTTACATAGAACGATGCAGCCTCTCCTTTCTCCAGTTTCGTCCTGGGAGGAGACTGCAGGATAAAGTTCTTTCAATCCAAATTTAGCAACGTTAGCTGAAATATAGTCGGAAGTTAACGCCTTATCCGGCCCGTAGTCATCAAAGCTGTAGCCTGGGTCATCAGGGACTTGAAAGTCGTCCACCATGACAATGGGTCTGCGACACTTGGAAAAAACGATCTCAAGCTCATCTGAAAGTGGCAGATCGTCGTTCCAATGCGCATCCAGATAAAAGAACAATGGCTTATCTATATCACGGCGAAGAGGGCCGTCCAGAATCTGCTTCAGTCCCTCCCTGCTATCGGAAAAAATGAGCACTGTATTGGTAAATCTCCAGAGCTGTTGTTTTGCGAACCCATAATTACGGCGATCACCTTCAATCGTGAAAACGGGAAGGTTGGTCTGGGCTAAGTGCTGGGTTGTGGTTCCCCTATAAGCCCCAGTTTCAATAATTGCGCGTGGGGAAACTTTTTGTAAAATCGCCTGAAATAATTCTTGCCTTTTTGTTTGGCCGTTAAATGGTCCGCCCCAACTTGAGCGCCAATCCGGGTGGCGATAGTAGTCCCAACGCCCCATTAATTCTTCTTGCAATTTCTTCCAAGTGGTCATTCGCAATTCCATTTGTCCAGCTGATACGCACAAATTCCTTTTCAAGGGGTGCTTACTCAATAGCTCTCAATGCTACCAAGCCAATTTTGCATTTATCCCACACGTTTGTCCTGTAACTGCACGGTGCACGGCAGAGCTATTCTGGTTAGGCAACATACCGGACTAGTTGTCCCGCACCGCCCTTTTTGCCATCCCCAATATGGGATCTCGAAGCTCCCTCCTTATGTACCTCTCAATCCGT
>JBKEAX010000594.1:0-1568 GCA_047972825.1 Hyphomicrobiaceae bacterium
TCAACTAAGGCGCGATAAACGCCACACTAAGCCAATGATTTTGCTAGTGGCCTTCATGTCGCGCCAAAATTGTATGCGGTTGCGGCTATGTTTCAATTTTGGCGCGACAGGCCACTAGAGCATGTTCAGCCGAAGTGTAAGCGGTTCGGCGTGAAGAACATGCTCGAAATAAAAGAAAATAGAGCATGTTCGCGGAACCGTAAAAAGTGAACGCGAGCTAAAGCACCAGGAACACCAGATCCGTAATCATGGCCGGGCACAAACGTGTCCGGCCGTTTTACATGACAAACCAACAATTACGTTTTGCGCCGGAAACGCCCGAAGGTCATGGCATACCGCTGCCCGCATCGCGCTCACGATCTGCATACCGCAGCACGATCTGAGCGGCAGCATCGCTAGGCATTCCTTCCTCAAGAAGCAGACGGTCTGGAATGCGCTGCAATGCTGAAAGCTGCGCGGCGCGCTCAGGCGTTTGCCCTAGCAGACTGGTGAGCGCACCGGCCAGATGATCGGGCGTGCAATCTTCCTGCAGATATTCAGGAAAAGCATTTTCTCCCAGCACAAGATTCGCCAGAACGACAGAGTGCACTTTCAACAAGAACCGAAGTTGCGCTGCCACCGCGTCAACCTTGTAGGCCACCACCATCGGTATACCAGCCAGCGCCAGCTCCAGCGTCACGGTGCCCGAAGCCGCCAGGGCCACATCGGCGAGTTGGAAGGCGGAAAATTTTTCGTCTTCACCTGCAACGAGTCTGGGCTTCACCAGCCACTGATCCAGCATGCTTTCGACAAGTGGCCGCACGCTGTCAACAACCGGCAGAACCACCTGCACATCGATACCGCGCGCCTTCAATAACCCAATAGTTTCGCCAAACGGCTGCATCAGGCGCGCCACTTCCGAACCCCGGCTGCCAGGCAGCACAACAACCACGGGACGATCCGGGATTAAGCCGAGACGTTGCGCAAGCGCGGCCCCATCACGCGACTTGATCCAATCATAACGTTCGATCATGGGATGGCCAACGTAGGAGCACGCCGGTCCTCCCAGCCGTTCATGCGCCTCAGGCTCAAACGGCAGCAGCGCCATCAGATGATCGACATACGGACGCATGCGCTTTGCCCGCCCCGGCCGCCACGCCCACACGCTTGGGCTTACGTAATCGATGATTGGTATCTCCGGACACCGCTTGCGGATGCGTTTGGCAATTGGATGCGTAAACTCAGGGCTGTCGATGATAACGACACAATCGGGCTTGGCGGCCACTGCTGCATCAACTGTGTCATAAACCCTGCGAATAATCCGCGGTAGCCGCGGCAGGATCGACATTGGCCCCATCACCGCGACCTCTTCCAGCGGGAACAGTGATGAAAGCCCGGCAGCCCCCATCTGTTCACCGCCAACGCCTGCATAGCTGATGCGGCCGCCTGATCGCGCATTGAGCGCGGTCATCAGTTTCCCGCCAAGCGCATCGCCTGAATGCTCCCCCGCCACCACATAGATCTTGAGAGCACGGCCCGGCTCATACGCAGGCTGGTTTTCCAGACCCTTACTCATGGCCACCTTCATC
>JBKEAX010000024.1:0-5652 GCA_047972825.1 Hyphomicrobiaceae bacterium
CAAGAAGGATCTGATCGACACCGTTGCCAAGGACCTCGACTTGACCAAGGAACGTGCCGGACAGGTCGTCGATGCCGTGGTCGACGGGATAAAAGGGGCTTTGAAGGACGGCAAGGAAGTACGTATTCCGGATTTTGGTACCTTCAAGGTGGCTGACAGGAAGGCGCGTGAAGGCCGCAACCCACTCACAGGCAAGACCATGCAGATCCCGGCATCCAAGGCGCCTAAATTCACGGCGGCCAAGGGGCTGAAGGAACTGCTGAACAACTGACGCCAAGGCTTAGGTTGTGGCCTTTGCTGGCCATATTGGAACAAAAAAGAAGCGCGCCGGGTTCTACCGGTGCGCTTTTTTTGCGACAGGCCACTAGACGCCGTCTAAAGTGTCCATATCTGTGGATTTGGGTAATGTGGCGTGATGCCAAGCCTGCGTGTGCCTTGGTTTACGCCATGGCAAGACAGATATATGATTTCGCGCGATGTGTAGTGGCGTGCAATTGCATCACAAATGGCTTGCCGATTGACGCTTTGGGCTTTATGCAATGGCCGTTGTCCGGGCGGCCGCAGATGATTGCGATTATTGCGCTTGCCCACGATGACGGCCCATAGTCTGGGCGGTTAGCTCAGTGGTAGAGCGCCTCGTTTACACCGAGGATGTCGGGAGTTCGACCCTCTCACCGCCCACCATATGGCCTATGTCTCGGGTCGCTCACGATTGGGAAGTGTCATAGCTTCGGCGAGGCACTTCAGCTCCGCTTTTCGGGCGCCGGCGTTTGGCGAGATGGCGGTTGTGGCAAATCCCTCACAAGTGCTTGTATCAATTTCATCCAAAGTTATATTGCGCCGCACAATCACTTGGCATTATAATACTACTTGTTTCGAAGTACCTCTCACTTGGTGTCTATTCCTGACCACCGCGCGTTCATTGCGGATTTGGTTGTCGCGTAGGGGATTTATCGGAGGGAGAAGATCGATGATACGCCGAGCATTTACCGAGTTTGCTATTCGCCGCAAAGCAATTGCTGGTCAGCGGAACAGGCCGCTGCTGGAAGGGGTGGCGCTGCTGCGCCGCGACGAAGATTTCCTGTCGTGGTGGCTGATCTTATCGTCGCAGTTGATCGCGACCAGCATTACGTTGATGGCACTCGCAGCGTTGATCTCAGAAATCTGAAACATATTGTTACGGCCTGCAAAGCGATGCGGCTACGGCGGCACGATTGCGTGCAGCAGGGCGAGGCCAGCACTGGGTGGGCTCGCTTAACCGTATGAAACGCAAGATCAGAAATTGTGAGCAGTGAAGGAAATGGCGCGAGCGACGGGACTTGAACCCGCGGCCTCCGGCGTGACAGGCCGGCGCTCTAACCAACTGAGCTACGCCCGCATATTCCTTCGCGCCGGGCCGGAGCCACGGCGTGTGTCACAGAGCGGTGGATGTACGTGTTCGCGGACGCGAAGTCAAGCAGGTGTTTGTGCGCTGCTGTGGGCTTTAGTCCCGGCGGTGTGAACACGTCTGCGGGCTTTTCGAATCGCGCAGTTTCAAGCGGCGGGTGCCCTGGATTGCTTGTCGGGCGGCGTCCTGAATGACAACGCATCAAAAGGCCCGGGTTGGTGCCCCAAAATGTACGTTGTGAACCCGACATGTCCGTTGCACTTTGGGCTCGGTTGCCTTGCGTGGCAGGTCGGGCTGGGCTAACACAATGCGAGTTGCGAACACCGGCTCCCGCTCGCCTGCCAAGGCATTGGGTATAGAGTGTTCCCACCTCAGGCCGAAGGCCCGCTCCACGGCGGGATAGCGCGCGCATGATCCAGGACGTTTATTCGATGAACGAGCTTTTCCTGAACTATCTTCCTATCGTTATCTTTCTTGGCGTCGCCTTGTTCATTGGCGGCGCGCTAATGGTGGCCCCATTTCTGGTGGCTGTGCGAAATCCCGACCCTGAAAAGGTTTCGGCCTACGAATGCGGTTTCAATGCGTTCGATGACGCGCGCATGAACTTCGACGTTCGGTTTTATCTTGTCTCGCTACTGTTCATCATCTTCGACCTTGAGATTGCGTTTCTGTTTCCCTGGGCCGTGGCCTTCAAGGAGATAGGCGCGTTCGGATTCTGGTCGATGATGATTTTCCTGGGAGTGTTGACAATCGGCTTTATCTACGAGTGGAGGAAGGGCGCGCTCGAATGGGATTGATCGTACCGCCGCATATCGGCCAGGGATTGTCGCAGGGTCTGACGTTTGACACGCCAGATGGCGCAGGCGGGGGAGGGACACCTCCTGATCCGCGTTTTTTTGGCGAGATCAATAATGAATTGGCCGACAAAGGCTTCCTCGTCACGTCGACCGATGAACTTATCACTTGGGCGCGCACCGGCTCGCTGATGTGGATGACGTTTGGCTTGGCGTGCTGTGCCGTCGAGATGATGCAATCGTCGATGCCACGGTATGATGTTGAACGGTTCGGCTTTGCGCCGCGCGCATCGCCGCGCCAGTCTGATGTGATGATTGTTGCGGGCACGCTGACCAACAAGATGGCGCCTGCTTTGCGCAAGGTCTACGACCAGATGCCCGAGCCGCGCTATGTGATCTCGATGGGTAGTTGCGCCAATGGTGGCGGCTACTACCATTATTCCTATGCGGTGGTTCGTGGCTGCGATCGCGTTGTGCCGGTTGACGTTTACGTGCCGGGTTGCCCGCCGACGGCCGAGGCACTCGTTTATGGCATCTTGTTGCTGCAAAAGAAAATCCGCCGCACCGGCACAATCGAAAGGTAGCTGTCGCTTCAGCGCGAGGTCCGCATTGTGAGACGCCATAGCCTCGCCCGGGCCGATCGTGCTGCTTTCAACGACACTGCGCAGTCAAGCAAACCTGACCAGGACCACTTCAATGGATGAAACGCTCGTAGAACTCGGCAACTACCTGAGCGGTAAACTTACTGGTGCACTGCTGTCCAAGACTTTGGCGTATGATGAGCTGACGCTTAATGTGACACGCGGCGAGATCCTGTCGGTGCTGCGTCTTTTGCGTGACGATGGGCGGTGCCGTTTCGAGGTGCTGATCGACCTGTGCGGTGTTGATTATCCAGGCCGCGAAAACCGGTTTGAGGTCGTCTATCACCTGCTGTCGCCGCGCACCAACCAGCGTATTCGAGTCAAGCTGGAAACCAACGAAACCGAGCCGGTGCCGAGTGCCGTGGATGTGTTCTCGGTAGCCAACTGGTTCGAACGGGAAGCTTATGACATGTATGGCATCTTGTTCTCAGGTCACCCCGATCTGCGGCGCATGCTTACGGACTACGGTTTCCAGGGGCATCCATTGCGCAAGGATTTTCCGCTGACCGGTTATGTCGAGGTGCGCTATGACGACAACGCCAAACGCGTCGTCTATGAACCGGTGAAGCTCAACCAGGAATTCCGCAACTTCGATTTCGAAAGCCCGTGGGAGGGTGCACACTATCTGTTGCCGGGTGATGAGAAGGCAAACGGCACTCCTCCGGCTGACAAGGCGTGAGGTGATGAAGCAGTCGCTCGCAGTTGGCGAAACGCACCGCTTCGAATTCAAGGTGCCGGCCACAAAGACGGTGCCGCATCTTTATCCCGAAGCTATCGAGTTCACCATTATGCCGACGGTGTTCGCCACGGGCTTCATGGTCGGGCTGATGGAGTGGGCGGCAATCCAGCTCCTGGCGCCGCATCTTGAGGATGGCGAGGGTTCTTTGGGAATCCATATCGATGTGAGCCATGTCGCGGCAACGGTTCCCGGGCAAGTGGTGACGGTCGATGTCGAGGTGACAGAAGTCAGCGGCCGCAAGGTTTCGTTTGACGTCAAGGCGCATGATGGGCTCGACCTGATCGGCAAGGGACGGCACGACCGCATGATCGTGCACTGGGACAAGTTCGTGTCCAAAGTGAATCAAAAGGCCAAAGCGGCGCGGGTCGGTCCAGTAACACGGCGAAGGCTTTGAGGGGCAGGGAGCACAAGGTTATGCCGGGAACACGTGAGGTTGATGGCCGTTGCCTTTGCGGAACCGTGACGTTTCGTGCCAAAGCGGCCAGCTCGGATGTGGGAGCCTGCCATTGTTCTATGTGCCAGCGCTGGACCGCCGGGCCGTTGCTTGCTTTGGACATAAATCCAGCGTCTTTGGTGATTGGCGGCGAGGGGAGCCTGGGCATCTATCGTTCTTCAGACTGGGGCGAGCGTTGCTTTTGCAAAACGTGCGGCACGGCACTGTTCTGGCGCTCACGCGATGGGCAGCATGCCGTCGTCTCTGCGGGCGCACTTTATGACAAGTCGGATCTGACTTTCGCGTCTCAGATTTTCACTGATGAAAAGCCGTCCTATTACCAATTCGCCAATAAGACGGCAGAAATGACCGGCCCTGAATTCATCGCCGCGATGACGGGCGGGAACAAGAAAGACTGATAGCCATGGCTGAAGCAGAAATCCGCCAGTTCAACATCAACTTCGGTCCCCAACATCCGGCGGCTCACGGTGTGCTGCGCCTTGTTCTGGAATTGGATGGCGAGGTGGTGACGCGCGTCGATCCGCACGTTGGTCTTCTTCACCGCGGTACGGAGAAGCTGATCGAGCACAAGACCTACCTGCAAGCGATCGGTTATTTCGACCGGCTCGATTACGTGGCGCCAATGAACCAGGAACATGCCTTTTGCCTGGCAGCGGAAAGGCTGCTGGGTCTTGAGGTGCCCTATCGTGGTCAGCTCATTCGTGTGCTTTTCTCCGAGATTGGCCGCATCCTGTCGCATTTGCTCAACGTCACGACGCAAGCGATGGACGTGGGCGCTCTGACGCCGCCGCTTTGGGGATTTGAAGAGCGCGAACGCTTGATGATCTTCTATGAGCGGGCTTCTGGCGCACGCATGCATGCGAAATATTTCCGCATTGGCGGTGTGCACCAGGATCTGCCGCCGGAGCTGATTGATGACATCTACGACTGGTGCGGTCCGTTCTTGAAGACGCTGGACGACCTGGAAGGGCTTTTGACCGGCAACCGCATCTTCAAACAGCGCAACGTTGACATTGGTGTTGTCAGTCTTGACGAGGGCTTTGACTGGGGCTTTTCGGGCGTCATGGTTCGCGGTTCGGGCGCGGCCTGGGACCTCAGGAAAGCACAGCCGTATGAGTGCTATTCGGAAATGGAATTCGACATACCGATTGGCAAGAACGGCGATTGCTATGATCGTTATCTCATCCGCATGCAGGAGATGCGTGAATCGGTAAAAATCATGCGGCAATGCTGCGACAAACTGCGCTCGCCGGAAGGGCAGGGCCTTGTGTCGGCTGACAACAAGAAGGTTGTGCCGCCCAAGCGGGGGGAGATGAAACGCTCGATGGAAGCGCTAATCCATCACTTCAAACTTTACACCGAAGGCGTGCATGTTCCGGCGGGCGAGGTCTACGCCGCTGTAGAGGCGCCCAAGGGTGAGTTTGGCGTTTATCTGGTATCCGATGGGTCCAACAAGCCCTATCGCTGCAAGATCCGCGCACCGGGCTTTGCGCATCTGTCGGCGATGGATTTCATGAACCGTGGCCACATGCTTGCTGACGTTTCCGCCATTATCGGTTCGCTGGACATTGTGTTCGGTGAGATTGACCGGTGATCGGGTCAAGCTGGTCTTGAACCATTGCAGGCTCGCAAGGCAC
>JBKEAX010000039.1:0-5888 GCA_047972825.1 Hyphomicrobiaceae bacterium
AGCCTGTCGTCAGGTGTGCCGTGGTGGTGAACATTGCGAAACTGGTTGTCCCCACTTTCCCACCGGCGCATCCCAGCAGACCAGAATGACGCGTTTGGATTGTCGCGCTTTCGCACGCCAAGATAAAAACCCGAAAGAAAGTCGGCGTGAAGCTCCACGCGCTTCACCGTTGGTTGCCCACCCCGAATAGTATCGAACATACCGCGCTGATAGACCCAGACATGCGCGAATTCATGGGCGGCCGTTTGCAGCAATGTGATGCCTGATGGGTCGTAGGACATCAAAGATCTGAAGTAATTGCGGCCGAACACAACGGCGAACTCGTGGGCGTCTCCAACAGCGTAACGCATGGCCATAGCGTTGGGCGCATCGCTATCATCATAAAAGCCAACCTTAGGCCAGACATCAAAGGTCTCGGCAAGGCGCTGAAGGGCGGAATCAAACACGCGATCGAGATCGGCATTGCCGGTTGACCGCAACATGGTCTTGACCTCACTTGGAAGGTGAGCGTTGGAACCGGTGACCATGTTGGCGCCGAGAAGCAGGTTGGCGTTGTTACTGTCAACAAAACAGCCCTTGATCTTGGCTAGATTATCGACGGTTTTTTGTACGGTCGTGGTCCAGGCCAGCGCACGTTGCGCAGGTGCAAAAAGCGTCGCGGCAGCGCAGCCACAAAACGTCGTGCACACACTGCGGCGGTCAAAGGCTTTTTGTAGCGCGTCCATATCCTGCCTCCTTTTGACGAATGCCTGAAGCATGTTTTTCACGCTGAACCGCTGCACACTTCAGCTAAACATGCTCTTTGCCCGAAGCATGTTTTTCACGCTGAACCGCTACACACTTCAGCTAAACATGCTCTAGTTTGCGGTGACGACGCGGAACTCGGTTATTGCGGTATCCTTGTATTTCACACCGGGATAAACTGATCGGATCGTAAAGCGAACCCAATCTGCCTTCTGCTGGCCAACTTCGATTGTTTGCAATCCCGGCGCATCAGCAAGAGAAATACGCCTAGCCGTGCCGTTGGAAAACTGAAGTTCGGCAACATGGACGCGGCTGTTGGCCAGGAAAAGCCGTTCGTTCTTATGGTAACCATTCATCACCTGGATGGCCGTCACGGTGCGCGCACCGCCCAGCTCCACAACCAGACTTTCGCCTTCGCCGTTACCGGATTTGCCTTCAACCCATGCAGTTTTGAGATCCGTATCGACAAGATTCCTGGGAAGGTAATTGAAGCCATACTGCGGCTCCAGGACAGAGCTCACGCAATAACGGAAACCACTGACCGCGTCGCATGTTTCACCCTCCAGCCGTGTGCGCTGCAGGCCTTCTTTTTGAGGCTCTGCCACAGGGCGAACCCGCTCAACGGTTGGGGCTTTGGGTGGGTCAGGATTAGGCGTGTTGGAGGGCCCGCATTCCAGGAAGACACAGCGCGGGCGGGCGTCAACCGATGTTTGAACGCCTGCAAAGGCGAGCGCGGCCAGAACCAAATATATTTTTACCGAGTGCGTCGTTGCCATGCAGATTTGCAAACGCTGCATTCTTTTCCCCTCCCAGCAGTCAAGCGCAGATTATTTGCCGTGATCTATCCGGCCGCCCCGCGTCAAACGCTCCCTTCGATATATATACATCACTACCTTATCAGCATCACGGTAGTTTAGAGCAGACCCATGCGGGATGGAAATATCATTCCGATGCTGATAACACCATTAGTGTGGCAACAACACCGCGAGACGAATACGTCACCGCTCGGTCATAATGGCAGCTTGAAACCGCCCTAATGCAGGTGCCGCAAGAGTGATCGGGAAGGATGCAAGGTTTGAAGGGATTTGCTGGGAACGGCATCGCAATGCGCCGCGTCTTGGACGCCACAAACAGTCAATGCCGCAAGCGCAACTTCGCGCGATCGGTTGGGCGCGCTGGTGTGGCGATGCTTGCAGTGATTTGCGCGTTTTTTGCGCGGCCGGTTTTTGCAGGCGGGACTGGCCTGGTTGCGCTGTCGGAAATTGATCCAAGCATTCGCCAAGACATGCGCTATGCAACTGCCAGAAATTTCACAGGCGACCGCGTGCGCGGCTATGAAGCTGGCGAATGCTGGTTGCGGCCATCTGTGGCGCACGCGCTGGCAAATGTGCAGCGTGACCTTCTTGCCAATGAACCTGGACTCACGCTCAAAGTGTTTGACTGTTATCGGCCTCGGCGCTCTGTCAGGGCATTTGTAGACTGGGCAGGCCGTGCCGAAGATGGGCGAACGCGCAACTACTATCCAAACCTTTCGCGGCCGGAGCTGTTGTCGCTGGGCTACATCGGTCGCAACTCCTCGCATTCCAAAGGTATCGCTGTTGACCTTACCCTGGTGAGGACTTCGCCAAAGGATGTGGCAAGCTCGCGCGATGATGCAAAAACCTCCTGCACAGGAACGAGCGATGAGGCTTTCGATCCCGCATCGCTCGATATGGGCACTACGTTTGATTGTTTTGACCCCAAGAGCCATACCGCACGAAGCGGCTTGACTAGCGAACAGCGAAACGCACGCCAGACTTTAAAGCGCTACATGGAACGGCACGGCTTCAGCAACTATCGCAAAGAGTGGTGGCATTATACCTATGGTGCTGCCGACGACGGCCGTTCGTTCGATGTGCCGGTGAAATCCGCAGATCATGTGCCTGTTCCATCACGTGGAACGAAGTCGCCGCAAGAAGCCGATGCAATCCAGCCAACAAAGAAAACCAAGCGTCCGAGCCAGGAGACGGGGCAGACGCAAAACACTGAGAGCAAATCGCCTGCCGTGCCCGTGGAGTAGGGTTGAAACCCCGCAGGTTCAGCTCCAATCCGTGGAGCGAATGGCCCGCTATCTCTGTTGCCCCAATTTCACCCTGCTTTTCAGGGCAGCGTAAGCTCCAAGTGCGTCACATTTCATGCGATTCGCTTGAATCATCTTGAGTTTGCAGCAAGTTCTCCGCTGCGCTCGGGATCCTCACTGGGGCGCACATAGCACCGGGTCGTGGTTGTGGCCTGTGCGTCGAACCCCATTGGATGCAGCACGCTCTAAGCTACTGTGCACCGGAGAAATGGAGCCTCATGGCAGATATGCCTGACAGCAATGACGACACCGCGTCTTCGCGCGGTAGCGATGCCTCCGATACGAAGACGAAGCCAACAAGGCGCAAGTGGCGGCGGCGTCTTCGTCGCAAGATCGTGCTAGGCGTGTTTGCGGCAATTGCCACCGCACTGGTTGCCACCAACTGGAACCTGTTGACGGGCACTCTGGAGGAACGGCGCATTGCTGCGACGCGAGCGAAACATCGCGGACTATGGGCGATAGGACAACAACTGCCCGGCACACCAGACCTGGCAGCGCTTGACAAGCGGCTTGCAGACGGCGGCTTTGACCTCAAACAACCGATCTTGATGCGCATCTTCAAGCGGGAGTTCGAACTGGAAGTGTGGAAGGCGCGCGATGGCCGTTACCACCATTTCGCCACCTATCCGATATGCCGCTGGGCCGGTCGCCTTGGTCCAAAGCTGGCGGAAGGTGATAAGCAAACGCCTGAAGGCTTTTATGCCGTGGGTCATAGTCAGCTGAACCCAGCCAGCCGCTGGCACCGTTCATTCAATCTGGGCTTCCCGAATCTGTACGACCGCGCGCACGGACGCACCGGCTCGTTTTTGATGGTGCACGGCGGCTGTGGTTCGGTTGGGTGCTATGCCATGACGGATGAGGTCATCGACGAAATATGGCGACTCGTGACGGCTGCACTTGGCAACGGCCAGAGGCGCTTTCAGGTGCAGTCCTTTCCGTTCCGCATGACGGACGAGAGCCTTGCCGCAAAACGCGACGACGCACTCTACCCGTTCTGGCAGTCGCTCAAGGCCGGGGCAGATCTGTTCGAAAAGACCGGGCTTCCGCCTCGTGTGCGTGTTTGCAAGGGTGAATACGCATTTTTGCCAGGACGCAACGTTGATGCTGGTGCAGTACCCGTCATCGCCTCCTGCAATGGCGTAAATTCCGCGGAAAACGGGCGCGAAAGCTGATCACAGAGGCCAGAGTTCAGGAGTGACATGGGTTCAGTTCTGCACACAAACCGTCATCGGTGTGCAACGCCACTACGGACTTGTTGAGAGAATCGGGGAAAACGGGTGGCAGCTGCATCTGATCGGCTGTTAAGGTCCCGCTCAGGGGCGTATTTCCTCGTGGAATTGCCGCTTCGAACACAAGGGGCTGGTCAACTTGAACTGTTCGATCATGCGCAGGGGCATTCGATTAGACGCGATTACTTGCCCCGATTCAGCAGTACGAAGCCTGTGCCGTTGGACGGGTTTGAGGGGACGTTGAAGGTATAAGGAATGCGTATGTTGCACATGAACGCGTATGGCAGGACCTATCGACCGCTGGTCTTTTGCCTGCTTGCCTGGGCGGCATTCCTTATCTCCGATACGAGCACAGCGAGCGCGGTGTCGATTGAACTGAAGGCTGCTGCTCCCTTACGTGTTGAGAACCAGCGGGCCCACGCTGAAGGCAAAAAGGTTCTTCCCGGCACGCCAGATCTGACCGCTTTTCCAGAACGCCTTGACAAGGCGGGGCAGAAGATTGGCAACCCTATTCATATCCGCATCTTCAAGGCCGAAGCTGAGCTTGAAGTGTGGATGCGCAAGGAGCCTGCAAGCCCATACGAATTGTTTGCGACGTACCCAGTCTGCAACTGGTCGGGCACACTTGGACCGAAGCTGGCGGAAGGCGACAAACAAACGCCTGAAGGGTTCTACACGGTGACGCGGCGGCAACTGCACCGGGTTGGCAGATGGCCACGCTCCCTCAACCTTGGGTTTCCCAACGTCTACGACCAATCTCTGGCTCGCACGGGTTCTTACATTCTGGTGCACGGCGGTTGTTCGTCGGTGGGTTGCTTTGCCATGACGACGCCCGTGATCGAGGAGATCTACCGGCTTGCGCGAAGTGCGATTTACAAGGGCCAGACTTACGTGCCCGTACATGTGTTTCCGTTTCGCATGACCGAGGCCAACCTGAAGAAGCACGAACAGCACGAGTGGCATGGTTTCTGGCAGAACCTGAAGGAAGGCTATGATGCCTTCGAACAAACTCACGTCCCCCCGCGTGTACGCGTTTGCGAAGGACAATATGAGTTCGACCGCATCGCCCCGGGGGAGGAGGGCGCGCAGAGCCCTTTAGAACCGTGCGGCGCAACGGTCGCCGCAGTTCAAGCGTTGGACGAATTCTACGCTCTTGCACGAAGCCACCCGTTGCTCAGCAAGACCAACTTCCGGACACAGAAAAGGGCGTGGCAAAAGGCAGCGAGCGCCGTGCCGACGCATCTGGAGGGGGCGTTCGCCATTTATCGCGAGGCGATGTCGTCGCTGGCAAATCTCGTCGCAGAAAACGCGAAGCTACCGCCCGCAAAACGGCGTCATCCCAGGTCGCTGACCCAAGCAGTGGTGAGATCATTTCAGTTCAAATGCAACCCGACCCGCGCTAGCTGCCGACGCTTCATCGCCCTGCACAAGCGGCGCGCCGTAACCCAACAACAAGCTGCTGAGCAGCGCGCCAAGCGAAAGGTCAAAACTGCGACCGGGCAGCGCGGGCGTACCAGATAGAGCCTTGCAACCTGAGCCCTACTGCGCATGTTCTTCACGCCGAACCGCTGCACACTTCAGCTAAACATGCGCTTTTGTTTGGCGCAGGTTTTTCACGCTGAACCGCACCACACTTCAGCTAAACATGCGTTAGGACATCGGCCGGCGGCATTCCTCTTCTGGTGGAAGCGGATCGCAGCTTTGATCGCGCACGCAACTGACGAGCGCCTGGCGCAGTTCCTCGGACTCAAGTCCGTCAATTGGTCCATTGAAAAGGCCGTGCGCTTCTAATCCGC
>JBKEAX010000040.1:0-5981 GCA_047972825.1 Hyphomicrobiaceae bacterium
GCGGATTAGAAGCGCACGGCCTTTTCAATGGACCAATTGACGGACTTGAGTCCGAGGAACTGCGCCAGGCGCTCGTCAGTTGCGTGCGCGATCAAAGCTGCGATCCGCTTCCACCAGAAGAAGAATGCCGCCGACCGATGTCCTAACGCATGTTTAGCTGAAGTGTGGAGCGGTTCAGCGTGAAAAACATGCTCAAAACAAAAAATAGATTGCGTTTACGATTCCGTGAAACGTGAACGCAATCTAGCGCTGCACCTGTAAGCGCTCTTGAAACGCCCAAGGATTGAAGCAATGCGCCGTGTCGTCGTCACAGGTCTTGGTCTCGTCACGCCACTTGCAAGTGGTGTCGAAGCCAGTTGGAAGAGGCTCCTTGAAGGCAAGAGCGGAGCCAAACGCATCGATACCTTCGATGCATCCGATCTGAGCTGCAAGATCGCCAGCTTCGTTCCCCGTGGGGCAAGCGCTGATGGGCTGTTCAATCCTGATGACTGGATGGAGCCAAAAGAGCAGCGCAAGGTCGATGACTACATCATCTATGCCGTTGC
Source organism: Hyphomicrobiaceae bacterium (assembly GCA_047972825.1). GTDB lineage: Bacteria > Pseudomonadota > Alphaproteobacteria > Rhizobiales > Hyphomicrobiaceae > JAEUMD01. Next base: position 546 of record JBKEAX010000040.1, read on the forward strand.
AGCCGCAGAACAGGCACTTTCAGATTCCGGTTTCAAGGCTGATACCAGGGAAAAGCAGGAAACGACCGGTGTCTTGATTGGATCGGGCATTGGCGGCTTGTCAGGTATTGCCGATACCTCGCTTTTGCTGCGTGACAAGGGACCTCGTCGCGTCTCACCATTTTTCATTCCCGGCCGCCTCATCAATCTGGCAGCTGGCTATGTTTCCATCAAGCACGGCCTGAAGGGTCCTAACCACGCCGTGGTCACGGCCTGCGCCACGGGCACACACGCCATTGGCGATGCGGCACGTCTTGTCGCGCTGGGCGATGCTGACGTGATGGTCGCAGGTGGCACTGAAAGCCCGATCTGCCGCATCGGTGTGGCTGGCTTCATCGCATGCAGGGCGCTTTCAACAGACTTCAACGACACGCCGGAAAAGGCATCGCGACCCTATGACAAGGATCGCGACGGTTTTGTCATGGGAGAGGGTGCCGGTGTCGTGGTGCTTGAAGAGTTGGAGCATGCCAAGGCACGCGGTGCAAAGATTTACGCTGAGGTCATTGGTTACGGCATGTCAGGCGACGCCTACCACATCACGGCACCAGAAGAGACTGGAGACGGCGCCTATCGTTGCATGCGTGCAGCGCTGAAGAATGCTGGGGTTTCGACAAGCGAAATAGATTACGTCAACGCGCACGGAACCTCCACGCCCATGGGCGATGAGATTGAACTGGGTGCCGTCGAACGCCTGTTCGGCAATGCTGCCGGCCGGTTGTCGATGTCGTCCACGAAGTCAGCCATCGGACACCTGTTGGGTGCGGCCGGTGCTGTGGAGGCCATTTTCTCGATCCTGGCCATACGTGACAACGTCGCCCCTCCAACATTGAACCTGGATAATCCTTCAGTTGAGACCTCAATTGATCTTGTGCCCCATGAAGCCAAGAAACGTGAGATCAATACGGTACTTTCAAACTCATTCGGGTTCGGCGGGACGAATGCGTCTCTGGTGCTTCGCAGCGTCGCCTGAAACAGTGAAATTTGACGGCAATTCAGCAAACCTGAAGCACCCGCTCTTTTGCCATATTTTGGCGCTCCCCTGGCGTCGCCCAACGGTCGCACTGCAGGGGCTTGCAAGTCGTTTTAATGGTGGCAGACGCCGTCGAAAGGTGATCCGGCTGGCCTTGTGCGTGACCGGTAATTTCCGCCCAGGCCGAGGAGGCCGGACGATGGGCTTTGTGCGTCGACAGTATATTCTGGCATGAACACCTGAACGTGCTGTGTGCCGGCAAAGGGACCGAAAGTCGGGGATGAGCACGAGGCAGTCGAGACAATCGCCGCGAAAGGGCCGGGCTGAGCAGACCCGCAACCCCGATCGCACGCGCCCAAGAAGCCCATACGAGGCCCTTGAGCCAACGCGTGCACCTGGGCGGCCGCAGCGCGGCAAATCTGGTGAGACATCCCAGCGCATGTCTGGATTCGCCCGGTTCGCTAGTGGCCTTATGACGTTGACACTCGCTGTTCTGCTCGTGATTGGCGGAACAGTTCTGTGGTTCATGCACGAAACGGAACGGGAGGGGCCTCTGGAGACAACGCGTAGCTTCGGTGTTCCACGTGGTGAGGGGCCGATCGAAATCGCGGCGCGTCTTGAGCGCGAGGGCATCATCACCAACCGTTGGGTTTTCGTTGCCGGGCACTATGGACGCGTGCTGTTCAACCGCAAGAACCCGCAACATCTCAAAGCCGGGCAATACGCGTTCCAAAAGGCTGCCAGTCTGGCTGAAGTCCATGACATCCTAGTCAAGGGTAGGTCGGTTCTTTCCAAGATCACGTTGCCTGAGGGACTGACGAGCGCACAGATCGTTGAACGTCTGAACGGCGTTGAAACGCTGGATGGTGAGATAGAGCAGGTGCCTCCGGAAGGGTCTTTGCTGCCCGACACCTATCACTATACCGATGGCATGAAACGCCAGGAGCTGATTGACCGCATGCAGGCAGAGAGCACGGCGTTCTTAGCCAGTGCTTGGGAAAATCGCTCACCAGACCTCCCCGTCTCAACGCCGCAAGAAGCGCTGATCCTGGCTTCAATCATTGAAAAAGAAACGGGTCAGGCTGATGAGCGCGAACGAGTTGCTGCTGTGTTCGTGAACCGGCTGCGAAAGAATATGCGGTTACAATCCGACCCCACAATCATCTATGGCCTGGTTGGCGGTAAAGGGTCGCTCGGTCGCCCCATTACACGGTCTGATATTGACGGTGTCACGCCATATAACACCTATCGTATCAATGGTTTGCCGCCGACGCCGATATGCAACCCTGGGCGTTCGGCAATCCAAGCGACCTTGAGTCCGGCCAAAACTGACGATTTGTATTTTGTGGCCGACGGATCGGGTGGGCATGCTTTCTCGTCAACGCTGAAAGAGCACAACGATGCGGTTTCCAAGTGGCGTAAGATCGAGCGCCAGGCCCGGCAAGAGGCCGCAGAAGGCACTGGAGCAGCGCCCAATTCCGCGCCCATTCCGGCGCCATCAGCCAACGGCGCTTTGCCTAACGCCAACGGGTCGCCCACCGTGACAACCCTGAATTCTGGGGCATCTACAGCCGCGGCATCAGAGGGGCCGTCATCAGCCCCCCCGCTGCCGCTGCGCAAACCGCGGCGTTGAAGCGCCGGCTAGGTCCTAGTAGGGTCCGGACCCTAGCGCAGGCGGGTTGTTGGGTTGCGTTCCAACCATTAAAGTCCCCGACGCCTTGGATCCTCTCCTCGGCGCACGCCCTGCGTGGTGCCCAATCCTCTGGCGCGCCCACGGGGAAGATTAGAGCATGTTTAGCTGAAGTATAGAGCGGTTCAGCGTGAAGAACATGCTCACATAAAAGAAAATAAGAAACGCGTTCGCGATTCCGTGGAAAGTGAACGTGATCTAAGGCCATCGAACCAAGAAAGAAAAAGTCACATGAGCCTTGCCAGCATGACCGGTTTCGGCCGCGCCGAGGGTGCGTTCGAAGGGCACACATGGGCTTGGGAGGTTCGCAGCGTCAATGGCAGGGGCCTCGATTTGCGCCTGCGCTTACCACCCGGCAGCGATGCCCTGGAACCGCGCCTGCGTGAAGCTGTTGCACAACGTTTCAGCCGAGGAAGCATAAACGTTGCGCTGCAGTATCAGCGAGATTCCGGTGGCAGCGAAATTCGTCTTAACGAAGCCGCACTCAAGCAGGTGCTGCAAGCGGCAGCTGCCATCGGCAAAGCGACCGGTAACACCACGCCGCCTTCGGCTGAGGCATTGCTCGCAGTCAAAGGCGTGATTGAAATTGTGGAGCCAACCGAGGATGAAGCGACACAAAGGGCGCGGCATGACGCCATGATTGGCTCACTGGAGCATGCACTCGATGACTTGAAGGCGGCCCGGGCAGCGGAGGGTCAGCGGCTTACGGTCGTGTTGAGTGACCAGGTCGCAGAGATTGAACGCCTCGTCGCTGTTGTTTCCCAAAGCCCATCACGTACACCCGAAGCCATTGCCGCCCGGCTTGAAGAAAATGTGCAAAGGATCACCAGCGGAAGTTCGTCACTTGACCCTGATCGCCTGCATCAAGAAGCGATTCTGATAGCCACCCGCGCCGATGTCGAAGAGGAGATTCAGCGCCTCAAGGCGCATTTGGCCGCCGCCCGCGAGCTTATCGACACGAAGGGGAGTGTCGGACGCAAACTCGACTTTCTCGTGCAGGAGTTCAATCGGGAAGCCAATACGCTTTGTTCGAAAGCCAATGCCGCCGACATCTCACGGGCAGGGCTTTCGATGAAAGCGGTCATCGATCAGATGCGCGAGCAGGTGCAAAATATCGAATGAGAGGACCTGTTTACGCACAAGTCAGGGCGTTGGTTTGGAGTAGGGGGGAAGAGAACATCATGAAACTTGTTGGGACACACGAGAGATGTCAAACGTACCTTTGACACGCAGAGGCATTCTTCTGGTTCTATCGTCGCCTTCGGGTGCGGGCAAAACAACGCTTGCCAAGCGGCTGTTGCAAGAAGAGGCTGACAACATCTGCATGTCCGTGTCTGTGACGACGCGCACTCCGAGGCCCGGCGAAGTTGACGGCAAGGACTACCACTTCGTTAGCAAGGATGAATTCCAGCGCATGCGGGACGGTGGGCGACTGCTTGAATGGGCTGAAGTGTTCGACAACTTTTATGGCACAGAGCGCGCGCAGGTCGAAGACTTCGTCAAACGTGGTCACGACGTGCTTTTCGACATCGATTGGCAGGGAGCGCGGCAACTCGCTGAAGCAATGCCGCATGATCTTGTGCGTGTTTTCATTTTACCCCCGTCGGGCCGGGCGCTCGAACAGCGTTTGAAGTCGCGCAACATGGATAGCCCCGAGGTCGTTGCGCGGCGCATGGCCAAGGCAGCCGACGAAATCAGCCACTGGCCGGAATACGACTACGTCATCGTCAATCACGATGTCGATGAAAGCTACGCTGAATTAAAGGCCGTGATTACAGCGGAACGATTGCGGCGCGAACGCCGGGTCGGCCTTTCTGCCCTCGTCCGCGAAATTGAAAGCGAACTGTGAGGCGGTCAAATGCACATTGGCCACAGGTTCGCACGTCCACACATCTGCAAATGAAAATAGAAGTCAGGTCTTTTCTTGACGGTCCCAGATTGCGGCCAGCCGCGCAAAACCGGCAACGGGAATCTGCTCAGCGCGATCTTGTGGTGAAAGGCCCGCAGCCTCCAACAGCAACTCAGGCATCGGCGTCAGTGATTTCAAACTCTGGCGCAGCATCTTGCGACGTTGGCCAAACGCGGCCTGTGTAACCCGGCCAAGGGTCTTGACGGAGCAGGCCGGTTGCGGATCGGCGCGGGGCTTGAGATGCACAACTGCTGATGCAACTTTGGGGGGCGGTGAGAATGCTTCTGCGCCAAGCCGCATGCCAATATGTGTTTCACAGCGCCATTGTGAGATGACGGCAAGCCGCCCGTAGGCTTTGCTGCCCGGTGCCGCAACAATGCGTTCGGCGACTTCTTTCTGGAACATCAGCGCCATGGTTGAAAACCATGGTGGCCACGGTTCTGCTTCAAGCCAACCAACCAGGAGTTTCGTCGCTATATTGTAGGGTAGGTTGGCCGCGATGGTGGCTTTGCCGGTTACGCCGAGACGGTTCAGCTCGGCAGGCCAATCCATGGCCAGCGCATCGGCACTGATGATTTCAAGACGGCCTGGATAACGCCGTGCAACATCATTGAGTGCGCCAATGGCCCGATCATCGCGCTCAACGACAATCACGCGTTCTGCGCCCTCAAGAAACAATGCCCTGGTCAAACCGCCAGGCCCTGGCCCGATCTCGATCACCGTCCGGCCGTCCAATGGCCCTGCGTCGCGGGCAAGTTTGCGGGTCAAATTGAGGTCGAGCAGGAAGTTCTGGCCAAGGTTCTTCTTAGGGGCAAGGTTGTGGGTTGA
>JBKEAX010000044.1:0-5961 GCA_047972825.1 Hyphomicrobiaceae bacterium
TTGGCCTTCTTGGTGGCCGCATAAAGGCTGACGGGGTGGTCGACGTTGTCATGAACCGAGAACGGCATCTTGACGTTGGCGCCGTAGACCGAACTTGATGATGCGAACACGAGATGTCCGACACTGTTGTGGCGGCATCCTTCCAGGATGTTTCCGAAAGCGACGAGATTGGAATCTATGTAGGCCGCCGGATTTTGGAGCGAATAACGCACACCGGCCTGTGCCGCCAGATGTATGACCGTGCGAGGTTTGATTTCTTTGAAGAGATGTTCAACCGCGTTTCGCTGGGCGAGGTCGAACTCGTGGAATGAAAAGCGCGGCTTGCGGATAATCTCAAGGCGGGCGCGTTTCAACGCCGGGTCGTAGTACGTGTTGAGATTGTCGATGCCAACGACGTGTTCGCCTGCATCGAGCAAGGCCTTTGCGACATACATGCCGATGAAGCCTGCTGCGCCGGTGACCAGGATGGGGCGTGCATTTTCACTGCTTGTCACGGTCGCAATCCCGTTTGGTTCGGATGGTTCATGATCCAGGGGGCAGATACGTTGCTATTGGGTTTGGAACCTGGCGCCCTGGGCGGTTGGCCTGCTTTGGTGTCGCTTCAGAAGACGACCGGATTGCCGGCTTATGCAAACGCGTTGCGGTTTATTTCGTCTCTTCGGCAGCGCGGTTATATAAATCGTGTGTGCGTATGATGTCGTCCTCGCCCAGGTAACTGCCAATTTGGACTTCTATGATTTCCAGTGGCAGCTTTCCAGGGTTTTCGAGGCGATGCCATTGAGTTGCGAAGATGTAGACACTCTCATTTTCCCGGACGAGCTTTTCTTCATCGCCTATCGTCACCAGCGCGGTTCCCTTGACGACAATCCAATGCTCAGACCGATGGTGGTGCATCTGCATGGACAACTTGCCGCCTGGTTTGACGTGAAGAAGTTTCACCTGAAAGCGCGGTTCCAGCGAGAGGGTTTCGAAATAACCCCAGGGGCGGGCGCTACGGATGTTCTGTTCGTGCTCTTTTCGGTTCGTTGTTTTCAGGCGTTGCACAATCTTTGAGACGTCCTGCGCACGGTTACGGTCGGCAACCAGAAGTGCGTCAGGCGTGTCGACAATGACGAGGTTGTCGACGCCGAGGGTCGTGACGAGGTGGCGTTCGGAGTGGACATAGCAATTTTCGGTGTCTTCGAGGATTGCATCGCCGTGGGCGAAATTGCCCTTCTGGTCCTGAGGCGCGATTTCCCAAAGCGATGACCATGAACCGACGTCGTTCCAGCCAACATCTATCGGGATGACCACTGCACAAGAGGTTTTCTCCATAACAGCGTAGTCAATTGAGATGTTGGGTGCGCGCGCGAAAGCATCCGCTGCGAGACGCTCAAAGCCAATATCCTGGCTACGTTGCGCATAGGCGGCTTTAGCGGCCTCCTGCACTTCAGGCGCGAGGCGGGCCACTTCATCCATGAAAGTCTGTGCGTGGAGGACGAAAATCCCGCTGTTCCAGACATATCCGCCATTGGAAAGATAATGCTCGGCGGTTGTACGGTCCGGCTTTTCAGTGAAACCGCTCACAGCGAAGGCGCGCCCCTCGGAACCCTCAAGAGCTTCGCCCTGTTTGATGTAGCCGTATCCGGTGTGGGGGGTGGATGGCTTAATGCCGAACAGCACCAACCGCCCATCCGCTGCTATGGCCGCTGCTGCGCCAACGGTTTCGACAAAGTGTGTTTCATCCTGAACGACATGGTCGGATGGCATAACCACTATGATCGCGTCCTGACGCTCGGCCAGGGCGGCGAGCGCTGCTACCGCGATGGCAGGGGCTGTATTTCGTGCCACGGGCTCCAGAATAATCGATTTGGCGTCAAATCCGGCGCGCTCCATCTCCTCCCTGACGAGGAAGCGATGGTCGTTGTTGCACATTATGATCGGTGCTGCGAAACCCTTGTATGGGGAAAGCCTTTTCAAGGTGGCGTCAAGCAGGCTGGGATTGTTGCCGTCGAAGAAGCGCAGGAATTGTTTTGGGTACATAGCGCGCGACAATGGCCAAAGGCGCGTTCCCGAGCCGCCGGAGAGAATTACGGGAAAGATCCGTGAATTGTCGCTCATGCCATTCCTGTCTGTTGCAAGGGGCCCGCGAGGTCAACCTTTACGATAGCTCTGGTAGCCGGTGGAAAGACCATCGGCCAGTGGCGATTACGCCGGCAGGCCGGGTTTGATGTGTGTCATCATGTCAACGGGTGAGCAGTAATCTGCAAATCGTAAGTTTTGCACGGTATCTGGCCTGTTCGCAAACTGGGAAACAGTGAATACCTCACGGTTTCCCCGGCAAAGATCGTATTTTCCATTTGCTGCTGCTGCGCGACGTGCATCAGATTGTGGTATGGGCAGGGCTTGGTGGCAGTTTCGCGCGAATCACGGTGGATTGAGCGCTTGGGTGCTCCCGGACGGGGGAAAGCATCGTGCGGACGCCAATGGCGTGAGGGATTTTAATGGCTGCGTCAGTCCCGGCACACGGGGCAGGCCTAGTTAAGGGCGGGTATCGGAGTGCTTCTCAAAATTCTGACATGCGGCGGCGTGGGTAGTGGCAAGTCAACAATTATCAGTGCGTTGCTGAAAGAGGCCGTGCAAGTCGGGGACCCTACGTCTGTAGTCCCTTCCAAAAACGTCACGAGCGTTGCTTCGGCCCGCGATGGTTTCGACTTCGCGCTTCTTGAAGATGGGCTTGATGCGGAACACAAGCGGCGCATTAAGAACGATACTGCGCAGCAGTTTTTCATCAGCCCACATCGTTCGTTTCTTGTGTCGGATTTGCCAGGTGATGAGCAAACGGCGGCCAATTTGGCAAGCGTCGCATCGCGTTCGCATATTGCAATAATTTCTGTAGACGCGCGTGAAGGCCTGACCGGCCTGTCTGAACAGTACGCGAACGTTTGTAGCTTGGTTGGTGTCCGGCATGTTGTGCTTGCGGTCAACAAGATGGATCTCGTGGACTTTTCGCAGCAAGCCTTAGAGGAGATTGAAGAAGCGTTCCGCAGTTTTTCAGAACCACTCGGGTTTGCTTCGCAGGCGGTCATTCCAATGGTTGCGACCGAGGGCTGGAATGTACGTTCTGTTTCGTCTCGGATGCCGTGGTATCGGGGGGCGAGTTTGTTGGCGCACTTGGAAGCGGTTGATGTCGAGGCGCCCAGGTTGGTTCGTCTATTACGCTTTGCGGTGCATCGCGCGGTTAAAGTAAGCCCTGATTCACGCGGGTATGCAGGCACCGTTGCTTCGGGACACGTGTCGGCTGGAGATGGGATTGTTTCGGCGCTATCAGGGCGGCCAAGCACGATTGAACGTATTGTAACAGGCGATGGCGATCGTAATGAAGCCCTGAGTGGTGATGCGGTAACGCTTGTGCTTGATGATGACATGGACGTTGCAACAGGCGACCTGCTGGTGCCTGCGACTGAGCGGCCGGAAGTATCCGATCAGTTTGCTGCGCAGCTTTTGTGGATGGACGAAACGCATTTGCTGCCAGGGCGTTCCTATGAGCTCAGGGTCGGGGCGCAAAAGGTGACTGCCAGTGTAACCACCATCAAACACCGGATCGATGTTCACACGCGTCAGCATATGGCGGCGCGGAACCTTGAGATGGATGAGATCGGCGTATGCAATCTCGCGACAACGGCACCAATTGCGTTCGATGCCTATTCGGAATGCCCTGCGACGGGCGGGTTCATCCTGATCGACCGCATGACGCGTGCGACGGTGGCAATGGGCATGATCCTGTTCGGGCTGCGGCGTGCGACCAACATTCATGTCGAAGAGCTGTTTGTTGACAAGGCCACACGCGCGCGTGCCAAACATCAACGGGCCACTGTGATCTGGTTTACCGGGCTTTCGGGTTCCGGCAAGTCGACGATTGCCAAACGGCTTGAAAAGCGGCTGCATGAACTTGGCAAGCACACCTACGTGCTTGATGGCGACAACGTTCGGCACGGGCTCAATAACGATCTCGGGTTTACCGATACCGATCGCGTCGAGAATATTCGTCGCATAGGTGAGGTGGCAAAGCTGTTTGCGGACGCGGGATTGATCGTGATGTGTTCGTTCATCTCGCCCTTCAAGGCCGAACGCCGCATGGTGCGTGAGCTGCTGGATGACGGTGAGTTCGTCGAAGTTTATGTTGATGCCTCCTTGGAGGAGTGCCAGCGGCGCGACCCCAAAGGGCTTTACGCCAAGGCCTTGGCGGGCAAGGTGAAGAACTTCACCGGCATCGACAGTCCCTACGAGCCACCTGAAGCTGCCGACATCCACTTGGTAACCGAGAATGTGACGCCTGACGATGTTGTCGACAAGATCATTCAATATCTGCGCGAGAGGGAACGTGTGTGAAGGACTTGGTCAACGAACTTGAGCTTATCGCCTGCGATGCGGGACGCCTGATCGCCGAGATTCGAAAAAAGGGGGTCGAGGTTCTTGCAAAGGGGGATGGCAGCCCGGTGACGGAAGCCGATGGACAGGCCGAGGCGTTGATCCTGGAGCGGCTTGCGGCGAACTTTCCAAACATACCGGTGGTTGCCGAGGAATTGTCGAGTACGGAAGGGAGCCCGGAAGGCGTTGGCAGGCGCTTCTTTCTGGTCGATCCGCTCGATGGCACGAAAGAGTTCATCAAGGGCTCGACCGATTACACGGTGAATATTGCCTTGATCGAGGGCGGCGATCCCGTCGCCGGTGTGGTGGTGGCGCCTGAGCGATGTGAGGTCTACAGCGGCTTTGCTGGCGGTAGAGCCCAACTCGCGCGCATGCCCGAGCAAGGTGGGCCGATCAACAGGCAAGGCATCCAAGTGCGTGCGCCGGGGAAATCCTGGACGGCTGTGGTCAGCGTATCGCACATGACGGAAGCGACGCGCCGTTTCCTGGAGCCATTGGCCATCGGTGAAAGCGTATCTGTTGGGTCTTCGTTGAAATTCTGTTTGGTGGCGGCTGGAAAGGCTGACATCTATCCGCGTTTCGGCCGCACCATGCAGTGGGATACGGCTGCAGGCGACGCCGTCCTGCGGGCGGCTGGAGGTGTGACAACAACCCGTGATGGTAACGCATTGGTTTATGGACCGCGTACAGGCCTTCCAGAAAACAGGTTCGAAAACCCGGAATTCATTGCGTTCGGCGGCTCCAGCGAACAGCTCAGGCAAATTCTGGCGGAGGCTGGCTCTGGTTCTGGCTCCGCGTCTTCTTAGGGTCCGGACCCTCATGGTTTGTTCCATGTTTCTCCCGGGCGGCGGGCGGTTTTCGCTCGTTGCTGCGGGTTAAGGTCAAAATTTTAATAACCGTGCTTTATGACCATTCGCGGATGCTCGCCATGGGCGCTGGAGCAATGCAATTTGCGAAACAAGGCGATGGTGCAAAAGTTAATCGTTCAACCTCTCGACATTGCGGACGTTCTTGTTGTGACGCCTGCAAAATTCGGCGATGAGCGTGGCTACTTTTCGGAAACCTACAATGCATCAGCGTTTGGCGATGCAGGTGTGGCTGCAACATTCGTGCAGGATAACCAATCATTGTCGCGTCAGAAGGGCGTCGTCCGGGGCCTGCATTTCCAAACACCTCCTCATGCACAAGGCAAGCTGGTGCGGGTTGTTGCGGGCAGCGTTCTGGACGTAGCGGTCGACATAAGAACTGGATCTGCGACATACGGAAAGTTCGTTTCAGTCATTCTTTCGGCGGAGAACGGGCGGCAGGTGTGGTTGCCTGAAGGTTTCGCGCACGGATTTTGTACGCTCGAAGAGAATACAGAAGTCATCTACAAGGTCACGGATTACTACGCGCCGGAATGCGACAGCGGAATTCGCTGGAACGACCCACAGCTCGGTATCGACTGGCCTTTCAGTGAAGACGTGGCAATCCTTTCAGACAAGGATAAGAAGCAGCCTTTCCTGTCGGAGCTGCGAGAGATCTTCACCTACAAGGCATGAGCATTGCAAT
>JBKEAX010000050.1:0-6552 GCA_047972825.1 Hyphomicrobiaceae bacterium
CCCTTGATCAAGGGATGTACCGGCCAAACTTTCGCGATTGGCTGTTCGATGCAAATGCTGAGCATCGTAATGCTGTTCATTTCATTTTCTCTGCAATAGTCATTGCCTTCGGTGCGTGGCACGTGGCCACGAACCTGCTTCTGCTTGAACCAGGCATTTGGCAAAACGCTATCCACTTTGGCGGCTTCGCGCTCCTTGCTGCAATTCTTGAACCTGCGGTGAAGCGACTGCGCGACAACCGCGCCGCCATCTGGATCGACGCTCTTTATGGTTTGCTCATTCTGGCCGCGACGATGTGGCTGGCTTGGGCGCAGGACGGCATCTACGCCCGCACGATGGAAAACATCGGCAGTGGCTGGAATCTGACGCCGCTCGATTGGGCATGCGGCCTGATCGTCATTTTGGGTGCAATCGATCTCACCCGCAGGCTGACCGGATGGATCATCCCTGTTCTGGTCCTGCTGTCACTTGGTTATATTCTCTTCATCGGTGAATATCTTCCTGGCGTGTTCCGCACAGCCAGCTTGCCTCCTGCCGACGTTCTGTTCCGATCGATCTACAACGACGAAGGCATGTTTGGCTCCATCGCAACGATCTCTTCGTCAAACATCACGTTGTTCATGCTGTTTGGCGGATTCCTTGTTTATGGTGGCGCATCCGATTTTGTCATTGAAGTTTCAAAGATCGTCGCGTCTCGGTTCCGCGGCGGCGCGGCGTATGTCGCAGTTATCGCATCCGCGCTCACGGGAACAATAAGTGGTTCGGCTGTTGCGAACACAGCCTCCACTGGCATCATAACCATTCCTTTGATGAAGAATAACGGCTTCCGTGCCGAATTCGCCGGCGGCGTGGAGGCTGCCTCTTCGACGGGCGGCCAGCTGGTGCCGCCTATCATGGGTGCGGGCGCGTTTGTCATGGCGAGCTACACTGGAATTCCTTACGGAACCATCGTTGCCGTATCCATCCTGCCTGCGATTCTCTACTTCGCTTCCATTGCTTTTGCGGTCCGCATCGAGGCTGTACGCAGCGAGCTGCCGACACCTGAAGCCGTGTCGGTTGACCGTGAAAAGCTGCGCGGTGGCGCACTGAACTTCCTGGTGCCATTGGGCATCATGATCACGATGCTGGTTATGGGCTGGACGCCTAGCTACGCAGCTTGCGCGGCGATAGCCGTTCTGATTGTGGTGAGCTGGTTCACGCCGGTCAAAATGAATTTCATGCGCATCAGCCAGGCCACCATGTTCGGCATCCGCACCAGCATCATGACGGCCATTCTCCTGACAACGATTGGACTCGTGAACAACGCAATCACGACCTCGGGCGTTGGCGGTGCCTTTTCATTGATGATCATACAATGGTCGCAGGGCTCGCTGGTAATCACCATCGTACTTATCGGTCTTGCGTCGTTGGTGCTGGGGATGGGGCTGCCCGTGACCGCAGCCTATATCATCCTGGCCATCCTGCTCGCTCCTGCACTTGGCGGATTGCTCGCCGATGGGCACGTGATCAATGCGCTTGTTGCGGGCCTGAGTGATCCTACGGCGATTGGAATTGTGTCGCTTGCCGATCCATCGCTGACAGCACAACTACCGACCGGTTTAACGACTGAAGCGGCAACGGCATTTGTTCGCAGTCTCCCATTCGAGGTGGCGACTACGTTGCGGTCGACTCTCGTTGATCCTGGGACCATGACAATGACACTCCTGGTCGCGCACCTCATCATCTTCTGGCTCAGTCAGGACAGCAACGTAACACCGCCGGTGTGTCTTGCTGCCTTCACCGCTGCAGGAATTGCTGGTTCGCCACCTTTCAAGACAGGCGTCATGTCGTGGAAGTTGTCCAAAGGACTGTACATCGTCCCGCTACTGTTCGCCTACACGCCATTGATAACGGGCAATCTTGTGGAAGCCTGTCAAGCCGCCTTCTTTGCCATCTTCGGGCTCTATGCAACCAACGCACTTATACAAGGCTATGCCGAAGGACCGCTGCGGTGGTGGGCTTATCCAATATTTGCCGTTGGCGCGATCTTGTCCTACTGGCCAACCAGTTTGGTGTTGGATCTTGCCGGTGCAGTCATTGTGGTTGCAGCTGCGTTTGTAACCCATCGGATGAATGCGCTGCATAAGCCAGTCACATCTGGCGCAACCACTGGTACCTAGCATGGCACGCTTGCAGCCACGGCAAGAAGGCAGACGCCAGATCTGTGATGGAAAAATGGATTAACGGGGGACTTTGAAGGATACCGAACCACGTCAATCACTGGAACTGCCACCATGCTTGAAACGCCGCCGCCGACGAAACCAAAGCCCCCCCCCGCACAGCGGGATAAAACCCTTCGCAAGGGCCTCCATATTCTTGAGATCCTGATGTCAAAGGGGACACTAAGCCTACGTGAAATCGCGGCCAATTGCGGATTGAAGAAGGGAAACACGCACCAAATTCTGCAGACCCTGCTGGATGAAGGATATGCCAAGCAAGACAGTGAGACGAGCCACTATTCGGCAACGCTCAAATTCTGGGAAATTGGCATGCAGTATTACGAGCAGCTGGATCTCGTGGGCCCGTGCCTTGAAGCGATGAAGCACTTGAATCAAGCAACGCGAGAAACAGTGAACCTGTCGATCCTCGATGGCCGCGAGGTCGTCTATCTTCACAAGATCGATAGCCTTGAGGCGGTGCGATCCTTCACCTGCGTGGGTGGTCGCGCGCCTGCTCATTGCGTCGCGACAGGCAAGGCGATTCTTGCTTTTGATGCGCGCGGCGAAAAATTCTGGCGGTCGCTCGATCTGAGTTCGTTCAGCGACACGACGATAATTGATCCTGATGATTTCATTGAAGAGATGTTGGCCACCAAGGAGCGTGGCTGGTCGATAAACCGCGGCGAATGGAGAGGCGCGGTTTGGGGTGTCGCCGCCCCAATCCTTGGGTGGCGCGGCCGCGCCAGGCTTGCGATTGGCGTTGCAGGCCCTGGAGAGAGATTAAGCCCTGGGCGTCTCGACGAAATCGGACCGGTTGTCGTTGCTGCGGCAGCACAGGCTGCTGAGGCCTTCGGAGGATTCAACGACGGCACATGATGCGCTGGCAGAACCAGCGTGACGAAGCCGCATCACTATCAATTTACGCATCACCATAACGGAACTTTGTTTGCTCTCTCGTCGCATTCATGAGGCAGCGAGCCGTTTACAGAGGAACACAGCCATGGCACGAAAATCAAAACACAAGAAACTTGCTGAACTTGTTGAGCAGATCCCCAACGGTTCATCAATCGGGCTGGGCGGGAGTTTTCTGCATCGAGGGCCGTTTGCGTTTTGCCGCGAACTGATCCGGCAGGGAAAGAAAGATCTCGAAATTATCAAGGCTTCACCGGGATACGATCTGGACATTTTGTGCCGAGCAGGTGCCGTGCGACGGGTCCGTGCAGGCATTGTTGCCCTGGAGGGAAATTTCGGACTGGCCGGTGGTTATCGCAAGGCCGTAGAGACCGGCAAGGTCGTGCTTGAAGAGCACGCCTGCATGACGCTTGTTGCCGGCTTGCGGGCCGCCGGAGCCGGGGTGCCGTTCCAACCGGTTGGCGGTGTTCACGGCAGTGAAATTGCGGAAGTGAACGGCTGGAAAAAGATTGCAGATCCATACGGAAGCAATACGGAAACATACCTGATACCCGCCATTCGGCCCGACTTCGTCGTGATCCATGCAAATGAAATTGACGAAGAGGGAAATGCTCGCGTGTTCGGATCACCGCACTGGGACAGGGTAATGACACGAGCCGCGCGTACGCTGTTCGTTACGGCTGAGAAGCTGGTCGATACCGATCGCATGCGCGAGCGTCCGGAACTGACCCTTGTGCCAGGCTTCATGGTCGCGGGCTGTTGCGTCGTTCCCAACGGCGCATGGCCAGGTTCGCTCTCTCCAGATTACGAGGTTTCGTATGACGAGGTTCAGGCTTATGTCGATGATTCCGACCAGACGATAGAGCCCCACATGTCACGTGCACCCGAGCTCAAGCAGACCGAGGTCAAGTCATGACAAATAAATTCACACCGTTCTCATATGTCGTGATCAATCTGGCCCGTGTCATCAGGCCCGATGAGGTAACATTCTCGGGCGTCAATTCGACTTTGCCCATGCTTGCATGCCTTCTTGCAAAGCGCGCTTATGATTTTGACTTCACCTGGCTCAATGTGGCCGGTGGTGTCGATGCCGAGGTCAATGGAACGCCACCGCTTTCCAGTGGCGATCCGCAACTCATACAAGGCAGCGCTGCGGTTTTTGCCAATGAAGAGTTCTACGATCTATGTACCCGAGGTGGCATGGATCTATGCTTCCTGGGCGCATCGCAGATCGATGCCACGGGTGCCACGAATAATTCCGTCATAGGCGACTGGCATTCGCCAAAGGTTCGGCTTCCAGGTGGCGGTGGTTCAGCCGTGATGATGCCGACGCTGCGCCGGGCTGCAACGTGGAGAACGGAACACTCGACGCGCACGCTTGTCGACAAGCTGTTTTTTCAAACGGCCAAGGGCAATCTCCAGACCGTCGTGACACCACTTTGTGTATTCGACAAGCGTAACGGCCGGCTTGTTGTCGAGAGCTACAATCCTGAAACAACCCTGGATCAGATCGCCAGCGTCACGGGGTTCGAATTAAGCGCATCAGATGCAAAGCCGACGTCTGCACCGACAGACGCAGAAATAGCTGCACTAAAGAGCCTCGATCCCGAAGGCTTCTTCGAGGCTGACGCCGCAATCAGATTCCCGGAGTTCGCAGCATGACGAACCGGTCGCTTTTTCCTCACCTGTTGCGCGAACAGGCGAACGATCCGGCGCTGAAAACGCATGTTGCAATTGCGGATGCCAATACTCAGCTGAGCTACCCGGAGTTGATGGACGCAGTTGATCTGCGCGCCAAACAGTTCGCGGCGGCCGGATTTTCTCGTGGACAGCGCATTGCATTCCTTTACGACCGCGAGATCGACCTCATCATCGGAATGCTGGCATCGTTGATTTCGGGTATTTCCTTCACCGTTCTGAGCCGGCGCGAAGGGGTTGCCGAAGCAGGCGACAAGCTCGCGGCGGCCGGGTTTCATGCACTTGTTGTTGCGGACTCACACGGCGAGAGGGGACGGGCCATCGCAAACGCTGCTGGCATCGGCGCAGTTGCGGCCACGGACCTGGGTTCCAAGACTGATGGCTCATTCGCCTTGCCAGACATCGCAGCGGATGATGAAGCCATCATCATTTTTACATCAGGATCAAGCGGCAAACCCAAGGCCGTTCGCATTGGGCATGGCAACGTCGCTTCCAATACAGCTGGTGTCGTTTCCATGACGCCGATCGGTGTGGATGACCACCTGCTCCACATCATGCCACTCAGCCATACAAATGGAATTCTAAATCAGCTACTCGCACCCCTTTGCCAGGGCGCCCGGATCACGTTGCTTCCTCGCTTTGAGGCTGAGGATTTCGTGCGGCATATGGTGGCCCTGCAGCCAACCATCATTACGGGCGTTCCCACTATCTATCAACGCCTGTTGGCGATAGACATCCCCATCGCAGCAACAACAAAGTTGCGCATGGCGCGCTGCGGCTCGGCGCCACTTGCTGCGGAAACGCAGAAAGCGATCGAAAAACACCTCGGCGTTGAGGTGGTGGTCTCATACGGTCAAACCGAAACAACGTGCACGAACACGTCAAACCCGCCAGGTGCGAGACGTATCGGCTCGGTGGGCCGCGTACTGCCTGGGCAAGACGTTGCGGTGCTAGCGCTCGACAATGACGAAGTGCTGGCGCAGGGCCTGACGGGCGAAGTTGCGATCCGTGGTCCCAATATCGCTCTTGGCTTTGTCGGAGGCGCACGGTTCGATCAGAGTGCATGGTTGCGCACCGGCGACAGCGGCCACTTCGATGAGGCGGGATATTTATTTTTGACTGGCAGACTGAAGGAAATCATCATTCGCGGTGGTGAGAATTTGTCGCCAGTTCAAATCGAAAACCTCTTGCTGACACAGGATGGGATTCAAGCTGCGTGCGTTTGTGGTGTTCCTGATGCAGACTTGGGGGAAGTACCTGTAGCTTTTCTTGAGATGATCACAGGAAAAGCGCCTGATCTTGGCGCGCTTAATGCAGCAATCGCCGATCGATTGAGCCCATCCCACCGGCTGCGAGATGTGTATGTTGTTGACACACTTCCGACCAACCGAGTTGGAAAAGTTGATCGCAAGGCGCTTGAAGTAGAAGCGCGGTCGCGTTGTCAACAATCACAAATGTCGGCCTAGTGTGGCGTCGCGCCTTAGTTGATCGATGTTGCGGCACGCTGGGTATCAACTAATGCGCGATAAACGCCACACAAAGCCAAAGATTTTGCTAGTGGCCTTCATGTCGCGCCAAAAATGTATGCGGTTGCGGCTATGTTTAAATTTTTGCGCGACAGGCCACTAGAGCATGTTCATCTTTGGCTGACTCGGTTTGGGGTTCCCATTTTCTGCGAACAGTGATTCAAGATGGATGCTGGGTCAGGGGGCCAGCATTCATGACCAAGCCACTCGGACACGAT
>JBKEAX010000052.1:0-1652 GCA_047972825.1 Hyphomicrobiaceae bacterium
CAAACACGGCCTGGGTCTTGGCTACTTGCGCTGCCACCATGTCCTTCAGTGCTGGATCGACGGGCGCAGCAACGCTTTCAAGTAGCCCCGCGAGCTTCGCAATCCCTTCAAGGTTGGCAGCAAAGTCGTCGAGATCTGTTTTCGAATAATGGTTCTCGCCGTGGGCAATCTTGCCGTCAGCAAGCTGCTGCGCCATGTCGCCCGGCAATGAGATCATAAGCGTTGGCGAAACCGTAAAGCCCGAGAGGCGTGTCTTGAGATCGGTGAGGTCTGAAACCAGCTTGTCAGCCACGGGCTGAAGCCCATCCAGGCTGTTTTGCGCGAAGAGCCCGTACTCAAGACGGTGATATCCAGTGAAGGCCGGATCGGCTTCACGTCCTTTTAGAAAGTCAGCGACTGGATCAATGGCGTTTTCGAGATCCGACAGCCTGTAGGCCAATGGCTCAATTCGCTTGTAGGGTGCACGAGCGGTAGCCCATGCCGCTTGCGACGCTGCCAAGTCACCTCCTGCGATAGTGTCGCGCAATGCTTCTGCGGTTTTGATTGCCGCATTGCCCTGCATGATCAAATAGACTTTATATTCGCCAAGAACGCCGAGAAAGTCGGCCAACTCGACCTTGGCGGCGTCGGTCGCCCATTCTTCGGATGGCGTTACGTGCAGTACGCCGCGGGGGTTGGTCAAAAGCCCGCAGGTTATTTCATAATCGCCGGGTGCAAGGTTGACATTCAGTATCGAGTTGTAGCCCGGCAGGATGTTTTCGCGTTCGGCAAGCACCATCACACCTTCAAGTATTTCCCATTCGACAGGGCGATCGGAAGCATTGGTGATCTGGAACGACCGGCGCCCAGCGGCGACGGTCATCTCCATGGGGTCGCAGTCCTTCGCCGTCACTGTTACCGTCTCGAAACTGCCGCTTCCGGGCGACTTCGCAGCATGTTGTGACGCCCACCAGAAGGCTCCCAACCCGGCAAGGACGAAAACCGCTCCCAAGGGAACAAGGGCCCGGAAGAGACGGGACAGGGTGGAAGAAGGCATGGCGTCAGCCATCGCTAGTCACTCCTGTTGGAGATGCGGTCACGATTTTTGAGGGGCGCAGGAAGAGATAGAGCGTGATTGCCAGGAAGACAGCGTAGATCGCGACTTCGCCGACGGTCGGTGTGTCGAGGTAGCCGAACATCCCCGACAAAATCGTGCCCAGAACAGATGAGACAGGCAGGGTTAGACTGGTGTCCCAGACTACATTTTGCAGGTGGTTCCAGATCCCAGCTTCATGCAGGTTTCGCAAAGCTCCAGCCAGGATGCCCGCCGCAACGAACAGGATGAAGACACCAGTCCAGCGGAAAAACCTGCGCAGATCGAGCCGCAGCCCACCGTAGAAAATCAAATAACCAATCAATACCGAGACAAGCAGACCGGCCAGCGCAGCCAAGGGCGCTGCTGGCCCAGGACTTTGCTGAAAGATCGCTAAAAGGAAAAAGACCGATTCTAATCCCTCACGTGCTACTGCCAGAAAGGCCATGCCGGTCAGTGCCCAGCCCGCCGTGTCGTTTGCAAACGCGATCTCAATCTGCCCATGTAGTTGGCTCTTGATCGAACGCGCGGCCTTCCGCATCCAAAAGACCATGGATGTCAGAATCGCGACGGCAAGAAA
>JBKEAX010000053.1:0-2552 GCA_047972825.1 Hyphomicrobiaceae bacterium
GAACAAACCAAGGCAAAAGCCCGGCTTGCCGTCTACCTTAGAGAGTCTAATGCCCCGAAACTCATGGCTGCAATTCCAGTGGAAGAGAAGGCCGATTGGGGACTTGCGTTCCAGCGGGCGCAAATGCTGCGGCGTCAGGACAAGACCACGGCGGCGGTAAAGATACTGCTGTCTGCACCCACCCACGGGCACGACATCGTCAGCCTTGACGACTGGTGGGAGGAACGCCGTCTCAACGCCTATCAGGCACTGAGAGACGACAACTACAAGCTCGCCTACACACTGGTGCGTGATGCCGGTCAATTGTCCGCCAACCCGCTCAAAGAGCAGCGTTTCATGGCCGGCTGGATCGCCATGCGGTATCTCAACGACCCCCAAAGCGCCCTTGGCCATTTCCAGGCCATGCGTGAAGCCGCTGACGGGCCATTGAGCCGTTCCAAAAGCAACTATTGGGTTGGGCGCACGCTCGATGCGCTTGGCCGCAAGGCAGAGGCACGGAAAGCCTACGAACAAGCCTCGCAGCAAACAGACACCTTTCACGGCCTGCTTGCACACCAGACGCTCAACCCCGGCAACCAGAGCATCGTTATCCACCCGCCGACACGCGCCACAAAACAACAAATCGAAGACTTGCGTGCACGCGATGCCCTACGCGCCGCCGTCATAGCGGAGCGCGCCGGGCTTGGCGGCAACATCGTTCGGCCATTCCTGGCCAACTCGCGAATCATCCATGATGACGAAGCCTGGTCTGGCCTTGTTGCACACTTAGCCGATGCTCTTGGTGACACGCAAATGTCGCTACGGCTTGCCAAATACGCGATTGCTGCGGGGCATAACCTCGTCATCTACTCCTATCCAACGCGGGCATTTCCAGCTTACAAGCCGCTGCGCAAACCGCCTGAGAAAGCGTTCCTTCTGGGAATTGCGCGCCAGGAAACCGAATTCAACACGCGAACGGTTTCAGGTGCGGGGGCACGAGGGCTGCTGCAGGTGATGCCGATCACAGCACGCCACGTTTGCCGCGACCACAAGATCAAGTGCGACATTCAGCGGTTGTTGACCGACAAGGTCTACAACACGATGATCGGCTCAGCCTACATCGGCGACCGAATGGCCGAGTTCGATGGCAATTATCCGCTGACGCTGGCGGGCTACAACGCTGGACCAGGACGTGCGCGACAATGGATTCGCAGTTTTGGCGACCCGCGCAGCACCAAGCTCGATGCGGTTGACTGGATCGAGCGCATACCGTTCAAGGAAACACGGAACTACGTCGCCAAGGTGCTATCCAACATCCAGATTTATCGTGCGCGCATCGGCGATCAGCCGGCGTTGAGGCTGGACAGGGATCTTGGACGTGCGCGGTAGAAAAAATGTGTGCGTGTGCGATGCCAATCTGATTGCAGCGCCCGCGCCACGATGTACTTATCATGGCAGGCATTGGCCTCGACACGGGTAGGAGCCAGGGTGCGGACCCTAAAGTCTTCTTACTGGTTATTTTCACTAAGGATTTTCGTACATGACGAACGTGGCGGTAAGCGCCGACGCGGCAGAAATCAACACCGGATCAGAAACCTTCATCCCATTCCATGTCACGACTCGTGACGGGCTGCGCCTGTACGCGCGGCATTATCCGGCGCGATCACCTTGTGGGCGGCGACCGCTCCTTTGCCTTGCCGGTTTGACGCGCAACAGCCGCGATTTTCATGATCTTGCGGCCGCACTTGCCACGCATGCCGAAAGCCCGCGTGACGTTTACACGCTCGACACAAGGGGACGCGGCCATTCAGAACACGACAAGGACTGGCGCAACTACTCCGTCCCTGTCGAACTGAACGACGCGATCGACATGATGACCGCCTGCGAACTCGCAGATGTTGCGCTTATCGGCACTTCGCGCGGCGGGCTCATTGCAATGGTCATGGCCGCGGTGCAGCCGACCGCCATAGGGGTCATGATTTTGAACGATATAGGCCCAGTCGTGGAACGCGACGGGCTTTTGCGCATCGCCAGCTACGTGGGGAAAACCCCGGCACCCAACTCCTGGGTGCACGCTGGAAAGCTCGCGGCCGAAATCAATCGGCGTCAGTTTCCGCGTATTGGCGATGACCATTGGGCGATGATTGCGCGGCAATGGTTCAACGACAGGAATGGCAGGCCTGTACCATCCTACGATTCGAAATTGTCGCGTGCCTTATCTGTCATGGACGGGCCAATGCCGGAACTTTGGGCGCAATTCAAGGCAACGACGCGCGTTCCGCTGCTGGTGATCCGAGGTGCCAATTCCGACATTCTCTCGCAACAGACGCTTGAGCAAATGAGTGCGCGGCATCCAAACATGTATAGTCTTGTGGTGGCCGAGGAAGGTCATGCACCATTGCTGCATGATCAAGAGACGCAAAACGCGATTGCACAGTTTCTTGCGCAGACCGATTACGACTACGGGAACCGGGGCTGAGAAAGCCAACCCGGTGAGAGCAACACAAGATCAATGCAAGTTGAGCAAGTTGCGGCCTGTCACAGCGACCTGCAGGAAACCGGTTTGAGACTAC
>JBKEAX010000064.1:0-20219 GCA_047972825.1 Hyphomicrobiaceae bacterium
GATCGATTGGATTGCTGCTGTGCTTTAAGCTGGAATTGACCGAGCCCATGCCCCACCCTTTTGCTGTTGTGCACGCAGTGCAGTGCGCGCTATCTCGCAATAGGGACGAAACCAGAAGCAGCGGTTGAGTCGCAAGGTGCGACCTCGATTGTCCACGTTGAATGCACGATTTTGGCGGATTTTGTCCGTTACGGCGTGTTTTGAGCCAGCTGTTGTGGATCAAAGCTAGGATCGCTCGACAATGCTGACATGTGACAGAACTGGACCGATTCAGGTCAGTGGCGTTGCGCCTGCCCGGCGCCAATCATGACACCAGGTTACGGCTTCACCCGTCACGATTGCAGGCTGCCCCCCAGCCTTGCTTCGAGCGCCCCAATTCGAGCTGCAAGAGCCTCATTCTCCGCGCGCGCCTTCTCCTCCATCGCCTTGACCTCCTCAAATTCCTCAAGCGAGACAACATAAATTTCGCTCAAAAACCTCTCTCCTTGCGATAGTGCCATCGTTTCCACTTCGCGTTTGAGGCCCTGCGCGGCACCCGCCGCATCTGTCATCATGCGAGCGAGTTCATCAAGAATTGGGTTGGACGTCTGGGTCATGGGAGCACCTCATTTTTTCGGGATCCAGGCGCGACAAGCAGGTTTTTGACGCCAATGGCGTGCGTCATAACAGCTTTACCCAGCGCCTTCAGACTTTACCCGAATATGGCGGGAGCTTGCGACGGGATCAAGCGCCGACGCAATACCTGAGCAAATGTGGTGAAACACCGCACCGAATGGCCGGAAGTCCGGCAAACTTGACATAACGCCCCCCCTGGCCAAAACGTGCAGCCATCCAGCGCCGACGACAGCAACCGGAGGACCACCGCGTGAGCCTGCTCGCGATACCCTATCCCGACATCGACCCCGTCGCGTTCTCACTCGGGCCAGTTTCGGTCAAATGGTATGGCCTCGCCTACATGGCAGGGCTTCTGCTTGGCTGGTGGTACGTCAAGAAACTCGTCACGACCAACCGCCTCTGGCGCAACAACCAGTCCCCACTCAATGCGAACATGATGGATGACCTTCTGCTGGTCGTCACGCTTGGAGTTGTTGTCGGCGGCCGGCTGGGCCATGTGGTCTTTTACGAACCATCCTATTACCTCGCCCACCCAATGGAGATCTTCAAGATCTGGCAAGGTGGCATGGCATTTCATGGTGGCGCCGCAGGCGTCACGTTTGCCCTGTGGATCTTCTCCATATGGCGCAAGGTTTCCATGCATTCCATTGCAGACGTGGTGACGGCCGCCGTTCCCATTGGCTTGTTCTTCGGCCGCACGGCAAATTTCATCAACTCAGAAGTTGTCGGCACCGCGTCCAATGTACCCTGGGCCATCGTCTTTCCCGGCTACGGTGCCGCGCCCCGTCATCCTGCCATGCTCTATGAAGCCTTCCTGGAAGGTGCGGTGCTGTTTGCAATTCTCGCCTGGCTGATCTGGAAGCGCGGCTCGTTGAAGATGCCTGGCTACTCCGTCGGTGCATTCCTGCTGGGCTACGGCGTCTTCCGCATCTTCTGCGAACTCTTCAAGATCGAGGAATACCGCCAGCCGTTCGAAGGCATCGGCATAACGCGGGGCATGATCTACTCGGTACCGATGGTGCTGCTTGGCGCTTACCTCATGTGGCGCGCCAAACGCATCGCCGCCCGTGATGGAGAGCCGCCGTCTGCGGCACGCTCTAAAACCACATGAGCGACAGTCCAGCTGACAACGACCTGCCCTACGATCCCGCCTTGCGCCGTGACACACCCTTGGCACTCAAGTTGAAGGAGCGCATACGTGCTGATGGGCCGATCACGCTTGTCTCGTATATGCGTGCCTGCCTCACCGACCCAGAGCACGGTTACTACGTGAGGCAACAGGCGATTGGCGCAACAGGCGACTTCGTGACAGCGCCGGAAATCAGCCAAGTATTTGGTGAATTGGTCGGTCTGTGGGCCGCTGTCGTGTGGCAGCAGATGGGCGCACCCCAACGCTTCAATCTGGTGGAACTTGGCCCCGGCCGCGGCACCATGATGCGCGATGCTCTACGTGCAACAAAAGTCCTGCCTGGGTTTCTTGATGCGGCCACGCTCATCCTCGTCGATGTCGCACCGATGGACGGCCTTGCCGATGTTTTCGCAGCGCATCTGCCAAGTGCTCGCATTCAGTTATGCCAACGGATGAGCGACATTCCACCGGACATTCCAACAATTCTACTCGCCAATGAGTTCCTGGATACGTGCCCAGTGCAGCAATACGTTGTGAAAGGAAACGAAATCGAATTGCGCGCCGTAGGGCTGGATCGCAAGGAACAGCTGGACTTTATCACGCTGCCCTGCGGCGACCATCAAGACGCGAGTGAAGTCTTCGCAGCCAACCCAACGCTACGCGATGCCGACTGCTACGAAGCGCAGGATTTAAGCGTCTTACACAAACTGCGCATGCATCGCACCGCACCCTGGACTGGCCTGTTCCTGGACTATGGTCATTATGACCCAACGCTTGGTGAAGATCAGGTTGTCATTGCCGACACCTTCCAAGCCGTGCGCAACCACCACTACGAACATCCACTCACCTCACCAGGCGAAGCCGACCTCACCTGCCAGGTCAACTTCAACGACGTGAAACGCTGGTTTGAACAAAACCTGTCGCGTGATTTTCCACCTGTCACCGTTGATGGCCCAACCACGCAAGCAGAGTTCCTCGGCGCACTCGGTATCATGGAACGCGCTTCACGCCTGATGAGCGCCAACCCGGACATTGCCCACGAAATAGAACTGGCCGTCGCACGCCTGATGGCCGTGCCCGGCATGGGTGACCGCTTCAAGGCAATAGGCGCCCGCTCACCCGAGCTACCAAAGCTGCCTGGCTTTTAAAGACTTGCTTCAGCCCTCTCAGACGAACAACCCACCACTCTCCCTGCCAGCTCAAACCGCATCCTTGTTGACACTGCGCCAGTGATCGACAGCATCATCTGCAGTTGTGGCATAGCGCACCAGCGGCTTTCGCAAACCAGCAATGAGCAAGGTCCGCCGCACAGATTTTCCTGCACCCGCAAAATAGACACGGGTACCAGAGCGGTGCAGACGTTCAACAAATCTTTCCAGCGCCTTGGCCGCTGTGCTGTCAACCAATGGCACTTCCGAGAAGTCGAGCACGAACGCCTTGGGGTATCGCCCAATACGATCGAGGACACCACCGACAGCCGCTGCCGCGCCAAAAAAGAAAGCACCAGAGATCTGATAGACAACGATGTCACCGCTGGCGGCATCAGGATCATAAGCCGTCCGTGCAGCTCCCGTGGCGTCAGCTTCATCGCTAGGCATCACACGCTGCCCCGTTTCCACTTCGACAGCTTCCGCCATGCGATGCAGGAACAGGAAAGAACCAAGCACGACGCCAACGCCAATCGCAATTGTCAGGTCTTCAAAAATTGTCAGCAGGAAGGTGGTCATGAGAACCAGTGCATCACCCCATGACGCCCGCAGCAGGCTCCAGAACTCATGCTTCTCAGCCATGTTCCAAGCGACAATTGCCAAAACCGCACCAAGGCTGGCAAGCGGAATGTAGGAGGCGAGCGGAGCCGCAATCAGCATGAACAGCAAAATGTAGATCGCATGCAGGATGCCCGATACCGGACCATGCGCACCTGAGCGCACATTGGTTGCAGTGCGTGCGATCGTCCCCGTCGCACACATGCCGCCAAACGCGACCGAGGCAATGTTTGCCGCTCCCTGTGCCACCAGTTCACAGTTGGAACGATGTCTGCGGCCTGTCATGCCATCGGCAACAACCGCTGAAAGCAGCGATTCAATGGAACCCAGAAGCGCAATGGCAATAGCATCGGGCAACACCGCATACATTTTCGCCGGGTCCAGCAGCGGCAAGTCTGGTATTGGCAGCGTGCGCGGCAGTTCCCCGAATTTCGTGCCGATCGTCGCCACATCGAGATTGAACAGATACGTTGCGAGTGCGGCAATGCCGACAGCAATCAGCAGGCCCGGCCAACTCGGACGAAACCGTCGCAACGCCACAATTATGCCGATCGATAGCCCTGCAAGCCCTATCGCAGTGGTGTTAAAAGTATGAATGCTTGCGCTTATTGCGCCAATCTTGGGGATCAACGCAGCTGGCTCATTGGCGATTTCCAGGCCGAACAGCTCTTTCACCTGGCTTGCAAAAATAATCACGGCAATGCCTGCGGTGAAACCAACCGTCACCGGAAAGGGAATATACTTGATCGTCGTTCCAAGGCGCAGGAACCCAACGCCCATCATCATGACGCCGGCCATCATGGTGGCAAGCACCAGTCCATCATAGCCGTGCCGCTCAACGATCGTGGCAATGAGCACGATGAAAGCACCCGCCGGGCCACCAATCTGAAACCGGCTACCGCCAAACGCCGAAATGATGAAGCCGCCAACAATCGCGGTGTAGAGCCCTTTTTCCGGCGACAAACCCGAGCCTATCGCAATGGCCATCGACAACGGCAAGGCGACAATGGCGACCGTCAATCCTGCGATCGCATCAGCCCTGAACTGCGCCCACCCGTACCCATCACGCAGCACGGTTATTAGCTTGGGCGTAAATAGATCGGCGAACGTTGGCTCGGGCGCTCTCAGGCTGCGCCGCGCACTCATGCTCATGTCTATCCGACTCCTTATAAGGCAAGGAGCGGCGGGATCGTCGTGCGGTTCACCGGCGGTCACCGTCGCAATGATTGGCTGGTTGCCTCAGGTCTTGTTTCGTCGAGCCCGTGGTTTGGGTTTTGCTTCGGCTTTGCTTTTGGCTTTGGCTTTGCCAGCACCTGCAATGCTCGCTTCTTTGAAACGAACACCGCGCCCTTCACCCTGACTGGTTTGGTTCTCGCCAATGAGTTCGACACCCGATCGGTCAAAAGCCTCGACAACCTTCATCAGCGTATCGACGACGCCCCTAACATTGCCTGTGCTGGCTTCCATGCGCTGAATGGTGGGCAGCGAAACGCCCGCGAGATCGGCCAACGTCTGCTGGTCGATGCCAAGAAGCGCTCTTGCAGCACGCATCTGTGCAGCCGTGATCATCAAGATTCCCTATGAAGTCTGAATATAGGGCGTTAATACATAGATAGTCATTTAAAATACATAACTTATCAAGCATCATATTTGCGCATGATTTGGTGCGCAGTCACCAGGGCGTTAAAACGAAAACAGGCCCAAACGTCGTGTTTGGACCTGTTCGAAAAACCGCTGCGTTTTTGTTCTGCTTGCCCAAGCACTCTGGATCTGACGTTTACTCCCCAGACGTTAAGGTCCGGACCCAGAGGTATGCACTTCAAAGCGGGCTTACGCCATTTCCGGCTGGCGCTTGGCTTTGCCACGCCTGTAACGCGAACGGTTCTCCTGGCTTGCTCCTTGCGCCTCACCGGACCGCCTCGCTTCGATATTTCCCAACGCCGCTTTACCTCTACCGCCGCCACCCTGTTTCTTGGTGGACGTTCCATTCCATTTGCCCCGCCCTGAAGCGGCTTTGCCCTTGCCGGGCTTGCGCGTTGCCGAACGGCCGGCATCTTTGCCGCTGGTTTCTGCAGCCCTTTTGCCAACAGGTGCGTTTGCAGCATGCATCGAATCTTCTGGGCGCTTTTTACCCCGACTGCGAGCACGCCTTGGTGTGCGACCTTCCGATGTGCCATCATCAGTTGCGGCACGAGCACGGCCAAACCGCGGCCGGACCGACCGGGCCTGTTCCAGAACCTGGCCTTCGCCCTCACCACCGCCCGCGCTGGTCTCAGCTGGGATTGTTTGCTTGGTAAGCCGCTCGATGTCACGCAGCAACTTGCGCTCGGATGCATCACACAAAGACACCGCCCAACCTGCCCGGCCGGCGCGTGCTGTACGGCCAATGCGGTGGACATAGGCTTCCGGCACCTCCGGCAATTCGTAATTCACAACATGGCTGACGTCGGGAATATCAATGCCCCGGGCTGCGATATCAGTCGCAACCAGCACCTGGATCTTCGATGCCCTGAATGCACCAAGCGCCCTCTCACGTTGGTTCTGGCTCTTGTTGCCGTGAATTGCATTTGCCGTGAGACCGCTGTTGACCAGGTATTTGGCAACTCTGTCAGCCCCGCGTTTGGTGCGGGTAAAAACAAGCGTGCGCGCCATGTCTGGGCCAGCCAGAAGCTCAGCCAGCAGTCCGGCCTTTCTGGTCCGGTCGACGTGAATGACTTTTTGCTCAACCCGCTCCGCCGTCGAGGATACGGGCGTCACGCGAACACTCACGGGATTTCGCAAGAGTTCCTTTGAAAGCCCCTCTATCTCCGCAGGAAGCGTAGCTGAAAAAAACAAGCTTTGACGTTGACGCGAGGTGTGCGCGGCAATCGAACGAATGGGTTTCACAAAACCCAGGTCGAGCATCTGGTCAGCCTCATCGAGCACCAGAATGCTCGTCTCGGAAAGCTGACAGTGACCGGAGCCAATGTGATCGAGCAATCGACCAGGTGTCGCCACCAGAACATCAACGCCACGGGCGAGCGCCCGAATTTGCGGATTTGCCGCCACGCCACCGAAAACAGTCGTCACCGACAGCTTTGTAAACCTGGCGTACGTTTGGAAGCTTTTGGCAATCTGAGTCGCAAGTTCTCGCGTCGGTGCCAGAACGAGCGCGCGACAGCCTTTGCGCACCGGGCCGCGGCCCTCAGCAAGCAGACGCTCAATGATTGGAAGAGCAAACGCAGCAGTCTTGCCGGTGCCCGTCTGGGCAATCCCAAATATATCGCGACCTTCAAGGGCCACGGGTATCGCCTTGAGTTGGATCGGTGTCGGGGTGGAATGCTTTTCGGCAGCAAGCGCCTTGAGCACGGTCTCGGAAAGCCCGAGTTGGCTGAAAGAGGATGTCAATTCGATATTTTCTCATAGGCCAACACAGCCGCTCGGTGACGACGAATTCAATTCGCCGCGCGGTTGGCTGGTCAACGTAGCGACCCCGCGTGAACGGGCAGCTAGACTGATGGAAAGTTTCGAGCGTTCGGCAGTGAAGCTGAAAGAGCCAAGCCGGTTAACTGACTTGACCTGAAAGTCAACTTTTCACGCGACTGGAGCGCAGGAATTCGCGGGGCGCCGCGACGCAGGCTGCTTGTTTCATATTGCACCGCACAAGTCAAAGATTTTGTCATGCATGGCGGCGGCGCCACGCATCAGACGGCCTTGGCGATAGACACATTTGCGGGCTATCGTGCGCCGCAAAACTGTCTGAACATCGCCGGTGCCCCAATTGCCATTGTCTTTGCCCGCTCCCCTCACCGCCCAGTCCCTCGCCCGCCTCCCAGGCATCCGGCATGGCTTCTTCACGCGCGAAGGGGGCCTGTCGCAAGGGATATATGCCAGCCTGAATTGCGGACTTGGTTCGAGCGACGATCCCGACAAAGTTGGAGAGAACCGACGGCGGGTCGCTGCCGCCCTCGCAAGCCCGAACGCCCCCGTCGTCACGCTCTACCAGACCCATTCTGCCCTCGCCCATATCGTTACTGGGGCGCACGATCACGCAAATCTACCCAAAGCCGATGCCGTCGTCACAGCAACCCCCGGAGTCATCGCCGGCATTCTGACTGCCGACTGCTGCCCGGTGCTGTTTGCCGACCCGGCGGCAAAAGTGGTGGCCGCCGCCCATGCTGGCTGGCGCGGCGCTGTTGGCGGGATTCTGGAGGCCACGGTCGCAGAAATGGAGCAAGCAGGGGCTGATCGCAGCCGGATCATCGCCGCCCTCGGGCCCTGCATCGGACCTGCCGCCTATGAGGTTGGACCCGAGTTCGAAGCTGAGCTGCTGGAGTTAGACGCTACAAATGCTCATTTTTTCAATAAACAGACCCCGCAGGCTCGGCCGCACTTCAATCTGCCTGCTTACGTCCAAGCGCGTCTTGGCACGCTGAACTTGGCCGGTGTGGAAGAAGCCTACGAATGCACCTATGAGAACGAATCGAGATTTTTCTCGTACCGGCGCTCCTGCCATAGAAAAGAGCCCGATTATGGGCGCCAAATCTCCGCCATCGTCGTGGCTTAGTTGCACAATCCACAATGTTTACGGTCCCAAACGTGTTGTAGGACCTGCGAATCAAGGACCGTCCAGTTACGAGGGTGGACATTGGACGCCACCGCTGGCTAAGTGATCCCAAAGAGCGTACCGGGTTGGGGGAGAATACCGTTAGGCTGCAAAGTAAGTACGTCGGCCACCGGGTTATACAGCGGGGCATGTATTTTAAGGGGGGACGTCATCGTGGCGACCATTCTTGCTGCTGAAGCAGCGCGCCGGTTCGCGAAATCCGTCGCTTTCGCCGGTTTAATTGCAATTTCGGGCCTAGGACTTGCAGGTTGCGAGACCGGTAGCAGCCTTCTCGGCTCAGGCGGCTCTTCCGCGCCAAACACGGAGCTGGCGGCACCGCTTTCCTCGGCGCAGAGTTCGGGAACAAAGCTGACGCTCGCGCCCATTATTGGAGCGCCGGAAAACGTTGCCCAGCAGATGCAGACGAGCTTGACCGGTGCGTTGAGCAAACAGAACATCACAATTGCCCAGAATGCATCTGAGAAAGCGGACTATACTGTCCGCGGTTATGTTGTGTCCGCACGAGAAAAATCCGGTGTTAAAGTCTCATATATCTGGGATCTGACAACGCCAACCGGTCAGCGCGTCAACCGCATTACAGGCGAAGAAATGGTCGCCAGCGCATCAGGTCGCGATCCTTGGGCCTCCGTGTCCCCTCAAGTGATCGACACCATTTCTGGCAAGACGGCATCGCAAATCGCCACATGGCTACCCAACCAGGCTGCCGGTGGGGCAGCAGCGCCAGCCGCCGCGACCCCGGTTGCCGCCCGTTCAGCTTCGACCAGAAGCGCCGCTACAGCGCAGCCCGCTTTGCAGCCCGCTACCACGACGGGCAGCATTGGCGGCGGCCCAACCAATGCCATTGTTCCCAATGTCACCGGAGCGCCTGGCGATGGCCGTATTTCTTTGACGACAGCACTGCAGCGCGAACTTTCTCGTAAAGGCGTCGCGTTAACCCAGACAGCGAGCGCCAGCACCTATCGCGTCGAAGGCGTGGTGTCCGTCGGGGGCGCCAAGGATGGAAAGCAGCCGATCAAGATTGACTGGCATGTTAAAGATCCAACCGGAAAGTCCGTCGGCACCGTATCGCAGAAGAACGAGATCGCAGCTGGCGCGCTTGATGGAGCATGGGGCGCTACGGCTGATGCCGCAGCCGCAGCCGCCGCACAAGGCATCATGAAGCTCATACCAAAGACCAACTGAGTGCCTGCTGCGCAGCACCTTCGCGATTGCCTCTTTGAGCAATCTGTTAAGACATGTCGACAACCAATCGGGCCCGGGCCGTTTACACGCCCGGGCCCAATTGCTATTGACCGGCAAAATAACTGTCGTGGAGCGGTCATATGCCCTTTGACGCGCGTGGAGAGGGTCGGAGCAGTGGGCCAAACATGAAGCTCGTTGCTGGCAACTCAAACCGCCCCCTCGCTGAAGCTATCGCCACCTATCTGAAGGTGCCTCTGGCCAAAACGACGGTGAAGCGTTTTGCCGACATGGAGATCTTCGTCGAGGTCCAGGAGAACGTTCGCGGCCAGGACGTCTTCGTCATCCAGTCGACATCGTTTCCCGCCAACGACAACCTGATGGAACTGTTGATCCTGATTGACGCGCTGAAGCGCTCATCAGCCCGCCGCGTTACCGCAGTCGTTCCCTACTACGGTTATGCCCGCCAGGACAGAAAACCAGGCCCCCGCACGCCCATCTCAGCAAAGCTGGTCGCCAACCTGATTGAACGCGCCGGCGTCGACCGTGTCCTGACGCTGGACCTGCACGCCGGTCAGATCCAGGGCTTCTTCGACATCCCAACCGACAACCTGTTCGCCGCCCCCATCATCGCCCGAGACATCCAGGAGCGTCTGCCGGAGAACCAGACTGTTGTTGTTTCTCCCGACGTCGGTGGTGTCGTTCGCGCCCGAGCTCTTGCCAAACGCATCAATGCTCCCATTGCCATCTGCGACAAGCGCCGCGAACGCCCGGGCGAAAGCGAAGTCATGAACGTCATTGGCGACGTCGAGGGCATGCGCTGCATCCTGATCGACGATATCGTCGATTCCGGTGGAACGCTGTGCAACGCTGCTGAGGCACTGCTGAAGAACGGCGCGACTGAAGTTCACGCCTATATCACCCACGGCGTATTGTCAGGCGGTGCAGTCAGCCGCATCCAGAAGTCGCGTCTGAAGTCGCTGGTCATTACCGATTCCATCGAGCCGACAGAGGCCGTGAAAGCGACCCGCAACATCCGCCTTCTTTCTATTGCCGATCTCATCGGTGAAGCAATCCGCCGCACCAGCCGCGAGGAAAGCGTATCGAGCCTGTTCTATTGAGACCCGGCACGCTTCTCGCTCCGCGTGGGCAATATAAAGTCACAGGGCAAGCGAGGAGAAAGCCCCGCCCTCACTGCGCGAACTGTGTCGCCGACTGCGAGGTCGACACCATCATGTTGTATTGGTTGATCAGGAACGTCAGTTCCATGCCGGCTAACTGACCGCGCACCTTTCCCTTCGACTTGGCCAGCTTGTCCCGGATGTCACGCAGCTTACCAAGCAATGAGCGCGGCTGGCTTTCAAAGACTGAGAACTTGCCTGGATTGGACTGCGAGAATTCGTCAAAGCTCCTCACGGCCTTGGCATAGGTATCGAGCGATGAATCGAAAGCCTTCATGTCCGCCGCCTGCCGGCCTTGCGGCAACAGCTCAACCACATCCTGCGCGCTCATCATGACGTTCTTGACGTGCCAGTTAGGGCCCTGGCCCTCCCGCGCTTCGATGGCAGCCAGCGCGCGTTTATCAATATCACGCTTGAAGGCTCGCATGTGTGTTTCAACCTCACCACGCGCAGCAAGAAATGCTTTCGCTGCTGGAACCATCTTCGCGTGCAGCTCCTTGCCTTCCACCATTTTATCTGACTTGTAGTCCTTGCGTTCGTAGTAGCCGTTCGCCGTGGTGATCAATGGAGCGAGAACCTCATAGGCCGTGATATAGCGCTCAAAGGCTGAATCAAGCTCAGCGGAAACCGGCGGCGCACCGATGACCGCACGAGCCTTGGCGATCCCATCCTTCACGTCATAGAGCGAATAAAGCCCGTAAGCGATGTAACGCTCCTTGCCCGTCGGCCCTTTCTTCACGTTGACCCAGCTCGTGTAACGGTTCCACGATTCAACCGCCCGCAGCGTTCGGTTCATCAGTTCGATATAGGCGTTGGATTTGCTGATCGCCGCGTCGAGCGTCACCCCATCCGCCTCTGTCTTGGCTTCTGCCTGCACCCGGACTGCTGGTTGAGCAACCGCCAAAACCAAGCCAACAATCGCCGCCAGCACCATAAAACCCCGTCGGTACATCATGTACGCCCCCTGATTTACGTCATAAGCCATTTAATCAGTCATTTAGACAAATACCCCCTATCCCAGACTGCCATGGCGAGACAAGGTAGCTCGACAAAGTAGGAGCGCAGTTCATCACACCCCGTTGCCCAAAACGCAGCTTGCCCCTATAAGCAGTCCACCTCAGTGTTTCGACTGGGGGTCGTCTGGCACCCTTGGAGGCCGGACAGTCAGGACATGGGCTCAATGGAGCCCTTTTTCTATTGGAGAAACAAAGCCATGGCTACTGAGCTCGTCAAGCTCGACGCCGCGGCGCGCGACCGTGTCGGCAAGGGGGCCGCACGCCAAGCACGCCGTGAAGGACGAATTCCCGCAGTGATCTACGGTGCCAAGAAGCCACCGCTTTCGATCACCATCGACGCCAACACGCTCTGGAAGCAGTACCTCAAGGGTCACTTCACCTCCACCGTGTTTGAAATTAGCGTTGGTTCAGACATGCATCGCGCCATTGCCCGCGACCTGCAACTCGATCCGGTGCGTGACACCCCCGTACATGCCGATTTCTTGCGTGTTGCCGATGACGGTCTGGTACGCATTGCGGTGCCGGTCAAGTTCATCAATGATCATCTCTCACCCGGCCTGAAGCGTGGTGGCGTGTTGAACATCGTCCGTCACGAGATCGAGGTTTTCTGCCCGTTCGACCGCATTCCAGGCGATTTCGAGATTGATCTCAAAGGTGCTTCCATCGGCGATTCAATCCATATCTCTTCGCTGGAATTGCCAGAGGGTGTAATCCCGACTATTCAGGACCGCGACTTCACCATCGCCACCATCGCCGGCCGCATCACGACGGACGACGTGGACGAGGAAACCGCGGAAGAAGGCGCGGAGCCCAAACCGGAAGCCGCCAAGGCGGCAGCCGCTGCAAAGCCTGCTGGCGACGCCAAAAAGTAGGCGCCGCCCCGCTGTCGAATGTGGACGCCGATCCAAGCAAAGCGGATCGGCGTTCCACAACCAGCACCACCCCGTCATAACCAGGAGCCTGACCCATGAAACTTTTCGTTGGTCTCGGCAACCCTGGCCGGGAATATGCGGGCAATAGGCACAACGTTGGTTTTATGGCCATTGATGCCATTGCCGATGCCCATGGCTTTGGCCCCTGGAAGAGAAAATTCCAGGGCATTGCCTGCGAGGGCACGCTTGCAGGCGAACGCATCCTGCTACTGAAACCCCAGACATTCATGAACGAAAGCGGCCGTTCTGTCGGCGAGGCAGCACGCTTCCTCAAGATCCCTGTCGACGAAATTACTGTTTTTTACGACGAAATCGATTTGGCACCCGGCAAGTTGAAAGCCAAATCCGGGGGCGGCAATGCAGGCCACAATGGCCTTCGCTCGATTTCTGCCCATGTCGGCAACGATTACCATCGCATCCGCATCGGCGTCGGCCACCCTGGCCACAAACACCTGGTTGCCAACTACGTACTCGCCGATTTCGCTAAAGCCGACAGGGAATGGCTCGCCCCCATGATCGCGGCAGTTTCCAATGCTTCTCCGCGCATCGCCCGCGGTGACTTGGTTCGCTTTCTCGCCGATGTTTCAAAAGAGCTGCAGAACGAAGAACCTAGCAAGGATCGTTCAAGCTCTGTAGAGTCGCGCAAATCATCCACGACCTCCGTAAGGGAGGGAAGCGGTGGGGGAACGAGTGCGCCAAAGCCCCGCCCGCAACTCCAAGGCGGCGGACATCCAGCCGGTGAACGCGCGGCAAAACGCAAAGGGGCGATGGCGGAAAACCTGGCCAAGTGGCTAAATGCCCGCAAGGACGGGAAGCGCTGAGGACCGCTCTTGGGCCGCACTGGAACGAGGCTTTGAAATCCACCGGACTGTCGGGACCTATTGTTATTGAGTCCGGACTCTAAGCCCGCGCACGCCTCGTAAAAAAGGAGTTGGCACCTTGGCAAGCCAGACAGACGTTCACCAAGACTATCGCGACGAGCATGATCGCCGCAGTGGGGCCATGACAGCATATCGCTGGTGGGAGCGGTTCGACTGGCTGCGTTGGCTGTTTTCCAATGGTGGCGAAATGGCCGGGCGCCTGCTTGCGGCGGCCTTCGTAACCGGCACAGCAGCTTGGGTCACCTGGGACGCCGTCGATGCGCGCAACCGCGGAAAGTTCCTTGAGCCCGTTGTCAGCGCCGAACGCCTGAGCCCGGCAACGCAGGCCTACGTCATCAATGGCCTCGACGATCAAGGCCGCCGCGCCGACTTCGACCTGATCGTCGCAAACAAGACCTTCACCTGGGCCCGTGGTTCGACTGACAGCCTTGCCCGCGATGGCCAGCCGCTCACCAGTGCTGACGTTGAAAATGTCATATTGGACCCACTTGTGCGGGCCCGCCTGGACAGCGCCGAACAGGTTATCGCCGTCGGCATGGCCAGCGAGGAAGGTGACCCTGCAAAGGAAAAGCACCGCGCCGGCCAACGTGCCGAACAGACAGCCAAATGGTTGTCTACCGCCGTCAAGCGCAACACTGAGCTTTGGACGCTGAATCTCGGTCAATATACCCAGCCATGTGTCGCCTGCGATACCAATGAGACAAGCTGGCAGCGGCCGTTCATGGTCGTCGCAGTCCAACGCGCAGCCTGGGGCACAGATATTGCGCAGGCCCTTGCAAACGCTTTGGACTCAGCCTCCAACCTGCCCTCTCCCGACCGCTATTCAGCCTTTGCTCTGGCCCGCTTCCGTTGAGCTTAAAATAACATTATAGACCGCACTGATCCTTCATCAGGTGCGCATCCCAGCGCGCCACCATTCACAAACGAAGCGCCAGCCAACGCATGCGGTATTCACCAGCATGCCTCCACGGCGCTCCAACTGCATGCGAACGAAAGCAGGTTCTTCATGGGCTTCAAGATGGGCATTGTTGGCTTGCCGAATGTCGGCAAATCGACCCTCTTCAACGCTTTGACGGCAACTGCTGCGGCAGAAGCTGCCAACTACCCCTTTTGCACCATAGAGCCGAATGTCGGCGAAGTGGGCGTTCCCGATGAGCGGCTCGAAAAACTGGCCGGGATTGCTGGCTCAAAAGAAATTATCCCGACCCGCCTCACCTTTGTTGACATCGCCGGCTTGGTGCGCGGCGCCTCCAAGGGCGAGGGCCTCGGCAACCAGTTTCTGTCGCATATTCGAGAGGTCGATGCCGTAGCCTATGTGCTGCGCTGCTTTGAGGACGGCGACATCACCCACGTCGAGGGCCGCATCGATCCCCTGTCGGACGCCGAGACGGTCGAGACAGAACTCATGCTGGCTGATCTGGAATCCTGCGAAAAGCGCATCACGGCCCTGGAAAAACGCGCCAAGGGCGGCGACAAGGAAGCCAAGGCGCAAGCCGCATTAATCGACAAGGCGCTCGCCTTGTTGCGCGATGGCAAACCGGCGCGCAACGCGGAAATTGCACCGGAGGAAGAAAAAGACTGGCGCATGCTCCAGCTCTTGACGGCCAAGCCGGTACTCTACGTGTGTAACGTTGACGAGGGCTCCGCCAAGGACGGCAACACCTTTTCCGCCACAGTGGTAGAACGTGCCAAGGAAGAAGGTGCCGAGACAGTCATCATTTCTGCAAAGATCGAAAGCGAGCTGTCTGGCCTGGAGGCGGAGGAACGCGCCGCATTCCTCGAAGACCTCGGCCTCGAAGAGCCCGGCCTGAACCGGCTTATTCGCGCGGGCTACAAACTCCTGGGGCTGGTCACATATTTCACGGTTGGCCCAAAGGAAGCACGCGCATGGACCATCACGCGCGGCACCAAGGCACCGCAGGCTGCCGGCGTCATCCACACGGATTTCGAGAAAGGCTTCATACGCTCTGAAACGATCGCCTTTGACGATTATGTCAGCCTGTCCGGCGAAAGTGGCGCGAAGGAAGCAGGCAAGATGAGGCTGGAAGGCAAAGAATATATCGTCAAGGATGGTGACGTCCTGCACTTCCGTTTCGCTAACTGAGCCAACCCGCAAAAAGCAATGCAACCCCTGTGCCTGTGAGACGTTTGCATGCGAACGCCTCCGCATTCCCTTTAACCAAATACGAGCAAAAGATCATGGCAGACGACTTTCCCGATCGCCTCTCCATAAACCCCGGCAGCCCGCATTACGACGAGGCCCTGCTTGGCCGCAATATTGGCATCCGCTTCAACGGCGTGGAAAAAAACAACGTCGAGGAGTATTGCATCTCGGAGGGGTGGATCCGTGTGGCCGCAGGCAAAACACGCGACAGGAAGGGGAACCCTCTAACCATCAAACTGAAGGGCAAGGTCGAGCCATATTTTCGCGAAGAAGCCTGATTTTAGAGCATGTTTAGCTGATGTGTTCAGCAGCTCAGCGGTAGAGCCGTAAAAAACATGCTCAAACTAAAAGAAAATAGATCTCGTTCGCGGTTCCGTGAAAAGTGAACGCGATCTAGGGTCCGCCCGGGGCTGGGCCTTGCAAAACCGATCCGCAATCACCATTTTGCCAGTCATGGACACGAGGCAAGCACACAAGAAATCCAAAAAGGCCCTACAGCCCGTTGCTGTTGGCTGCAAAATGGTATGGCGTGCAATATCCGCAACGGCTTCAGGAATTGCTTTTGTGCTCCTGGCCTTGGTTGCAATGGACTTCCCCCGGGCCTCAGCCCGTGACAACAAGCGACCAACAGTGCCGGCACGGCCGGTTCACGGTCCAACCGAATACTTGGCCCCCCTTCCTGCCTTGCCAAAACGCGAGGCACCCTCACCGGGAAATTCAGAGGCTGGCTCTCCGGTGCGCGGCTACATCTATTCGCCACCGCGCGACAGCGGCGCCATTACCAATCGGCTTGTTCCACCTTCGCTGATTCGTAAATAACCGCTCCGTTCGCTTTTGCATTTCCAATTCCCCCCGCCATCAAGAAAAAAAGGCCTGCACGGGCTGAAGCCGCGCAGGCCATGAATAGTAGCGGATGCATACAGCATCAAGGGAAGGAAAGAGACGCCGGAAGAAATCATCTGGCCTCTCCATAAGCCCTGAAGGCTATGAAGTAGTCTACTCCGCCGGAGCCTTGAGCTTTTTGATATTCATCATACCCAGCATATATTTTTCGTAGAACGGTTCCGTTGTGCCTTTTCGAATTTTTCGTAGGAAATATTTTTCAAACGCTATTTTTGCATAATGCACCCACATGCCTTCGCTGGCCCAATTGATGTTTCGCGGCGGAATTTGCGGCTGCGCTACAAATGCTGCACCCTTGTCTCCGAAATCGGCCAAACAAAGCGCACTCCACGTCGGAACCACATGGGGTTCCTTGCCGTGAATGAGATCGTGGATGTTTTCTACTGCCGCGGTCACCATGCTCTCAATCATGTAACCCGTTTTTGGCACACCTACCGGAACAGCCGTTTTTTCCAGCGGCGGAATGGCGATACACACGCCAACACCAAAAATATTACGATATTTTGGATTGCGCTGATGTTTGTCAACAATGACGAAGCCCCGAGGGTTGTCGAGCCCTTCGTTGCCACGGGTCGCCGGCACACCACGGAACGCAGGCAGCATCATGGAATACTTGAACGGCAATTCATGCTTCTGCTTTTCACTGCCGTCCTCGTTATGCTCGGTGACATACATTGTTCCTGCATCGACGCGATCCACCTTGGCATTCACAATCCAGCGGATGTGCCTCTCGCGCATTTCGCTTTCCAGCATTCCCTTGGTGTCACCAACACCACCCAATCCCAGATGTCCAACATATGGCTCTGAGGTCACGTAGGTCATCGGAACTTGATCGCGAATTTTCCGCTTCCTGAGATCAGTCTCCATGATCATGGCGTATTCATACGCTGGCCCGTAGCATGAAGCACCCTGCACCGCGCCAACAACGATGGGACCTGGGTCTTTACAGAACTCTACCCACTTTTTGTTGGCATGCGTTGCATGCTCGACCGTGCACACCGACTGCGTGTGATGCTCCGGCCCGAGTCCAGGAATTTCGTCGAATGCCAATTCTGGCCCGGTCGCAATGATCAGGTAGTCGTAATTTATCGTCGAACCGTCGTTGAGTTCGATGGCATTCTCGTCGGGCTTGAGCTTCTTTGCACCCACTGAGGTGAACTTTATGCCGTGCTTGGCCATCAATGGCGCCAGCTCAATCGTGATGTCCTGTTTTACCCGCCACCCTACGCCTACCCAGGGGTTGGATGGTGTGAACTGGAAATATGGAAGGTTGGAGATCAGCGTAACGGTGTGGTTCTTGCCCATCAAATCGCGTGCTTCATAGGCAGCCGACATCCCGCCAACACCCGCACCCAAGACGACGATATGCGCCATGTTTTCCTCCTAAATTTTATTTTTCTGCCGACTGGATCGACCATTTTTTTAATTCAACGAACCCCATTGGAGTTCGTTTGGTATGCGTTTTAAAGTTCGGCCGATGGTATTGGGACATCGCAACATGCGAATGTCAATTCATCATGCAATAAAACCGTCAGACTCATTTCTAGACAGCTCCCCATTCCGGCATTCGCCTTGAAAGTGCAGGAGCAATGACGCACCCACACTCAGCCGTTCCGGAACAGTGCTTTTAAATGCTGCAACCCGCTTCCATGAATCGGTATGACAGCAAAAGCATTTCCAGCTGAATTATCATCAGGCTCACGCAAATAAAGTCGTTTTAAAACAATGTCTGCGGCCCATTTGTAAGTTCAAAAAAACGAACCTGTTCTATCGCTTGTTGGCATTTTCGCCATAAGCGCGGAACTTTTGCACCATCAGCTCCATTTCATCATCCGACAGCAGCACGGGGTCACCCAGCGTCAATACCTTGAGATATTGCGCTGCCAGCTGTTCCACTTCGAAGGCTAACTCCAAAGCTCCTTCAAGGGATTGCGAAATCGCAATCTGTCCGTGGTTGGCCATCAGGCATGCATCGCGGGTTTTCAGTCCCGTTGCGACGTGGCAGGCCAATTCCGCTGTCCCGAATGTTGCGTAAGGCACGATCGGAATGTCATTCCCGCCCGCCAATGCCACCATGTAGTGGAAGGCAGGAATGTTCTTTCCCGCGCAAGCAAGCGCCGTTGCATTCAGCGAATGAGTGTGGACCACGGCATGCCGGTCGGGGCGGGCCTTGTAGGCCGCCAGATGAAACCGCCACTCGCTTGACGGCTTAGGCGAACCGGCATCCACCGTCCCATCGTCTGAAACGTAAACGATGTCGCAAACCTTGAGTTCCGCGTATGCCAACCCAGAGGGCGTAATCAACATACCCGCGCCAAACCGGCACGACACGTTGCCCGACCTGCCCGGCGACAGCCCTTCCCGGCTCATCTTCTGAGCGGTTTCAATTACCGCAGCACGCGCCGACTTGGCGTCATTCGCATCGTGCCCGGCATCATGTTCCTTGGTTCTTACCTTGCCACTGCCTGCCGCTTCAGCCGGTGGCACGCCTTGTTTCCTGCCACCTTTACCGCTCATGCAGCTTCTCCCCGCTCCGGATAAAGCTGCACCAGTCCGGCGCGGCTCGCCGGAGCCACGCCGCGCTCCGTGATGAAGCCAGTTACCAGACGCGCCGGCGTTACATCGAATGCGGGATTAGCCGCAGGCGAGCCAGGTGCACCGATGGCGACAGTCGCGACACCCCTGCCACCGTCAAGCCGCCCGGTCATCTCCAGAACCTCCTCGCCACCACGCTCTTCGATTTCGATGCCATCCCCATTGGGACATTGCCAATCAACGGTCGAACCAGGAAGCGCGACATAAAATGGAACGCCGGTGTCATGGGCCGCAAGCGCCTTGAGGTACGTCCCGATCTTGTTGGCAACATCACCATTGGCCGCCACGCGGTCGGTCCCCACAATCACCAGATCAACCTGTCCACGCTGCATCAGGTGTCCGCCTGCATTATCGACGATGATCGTATGGGGCACACCATGGCTTCCAAGTTCATAGGCCGTGAGCGCCGCCCCCTGATTGCGCGGCCGTGTTTCATCAACCCAGACATGAACCGGTATACCTGCATCATGGGCATGATAGATCGGGGATGTTGCCGTTCCCCAATCGACGCAGGCAAGCCAACCCGCATTGCAATGCGTCAGTATGTTGACTGGCTCGCCCCGCCCCTTGCGTTTTGCAATGTCAGAAACCAGCGGCAGACCATGAACGCCAATCAATCGGCATGCCTCAACCTCGTCATCAGCAATACGTGCTGCATGTTTCCAGGCGGCACCGGCACGCTCGTTCTCCGGCAATGTCGAAACTGCTTGCGTCATTTCATCAAGCGCCCAGCGCAGGTTTACCGCTGTCGGCCGCTGTTTGATGAGATGGGCACGCGCCGTTTCCAGCGCATGATTTGACGGGTCCTTATCCAGTGCAAGCGCCAGTCCGTAAGCGGCCGTTGCACCAATCAAGGGCGCCCCGCGAACCTGCATTGTGAGAATTGCACGCCCAGCTTCCTCGACAGAAGCGAGGGTCGCAATCTCGAATGAATGCGGCAACTTTGTCTGGTCGATGATATTGACCGACCGCCCGTCATCCCCCGGCCAGATCGTACGCATGGCGGTGCCGTCGATTTTCACGTTTTTCCTCCTGAAATGCGCCTCACAACTGCGGCCGCGGCACGGGCAAGGGTATATGAATGTTGTCATCAAGGCCGCACGCCGTACACGCGAACGCATACCAATCCGCAAACGGTCGCGCCGACCGGTCCACAATCTGCAAACCGGCCTCGCCACACACGGGGCAAA
Organism: Hyphomicrobiaceae bacterium; assembly: GCA_047972825.1. GTDB lineage: Bacteria > Pseudomonadota > Alphaproteobacteria > Rhizobiales > Hyphomicrobiaceae > JAEUMD01. The sequence goes on from JBKEAX010000064.1 coordinate 20,158, forward strand.
CCAATGCCGAAGTTGTGTCAGACTGCCAGACGCGCACTTGCACCAGCGCCGCCTGGACCAAA